>JBFJYC010000105.1:0-10150 GCA_041622815.1 Spongiibacteraceae bacterium
CGGAGCCGTGGTGATCAGGCGAGTATTTTCCGGATGATCGCCAATGGGATTTACAAGCGTTTGGCTAGTTGGATGGTGGGACACAAAGTCCCCGATCTAACCTCTGGTTTTCGGGTTGTACGCGCTGACAAGTTCCGCGAGTTTATTTCTTTTCTGCCCAACGGTTTTTCTTATCCGACGACTATCACTATGGCATTTTTCCGTGCCGGTTATAACGTCGGCTATGTGCCCATCGATGTAAACAAACGCGGCGGCAGCAGTCATATTAATTTGCTGAGCGACGGGATGAAGTTCCTGTTGATTATTTTTAAAGTCGGCACTTTGTATTCGCCGCTGAAGTTGTTTACTCCGTTAGCGATGCTGGTTTGGCTGTTGGGTATGGGCTGGGGAGGGTGGATGTACTTTGGTTATGGCCGGTTTACGAATATGACGACATTGTTGTTAATGTCATCGACCTTGATTTTTGTGCTTGGTTTGATTTCTGAACAGATCACGACACTGCTATACAAAGACAAACACGATCACGACTGAGTGTGTTGGCGTCTGTTAGCCACTAATAAACCGCATCGACAAATCCATCGCTCTGACATGCTTGGTCAATTCGCCAAGCGAAATATAATCAACCCCGGTTTCGGCGATAGCGACCAGTGTCTCCCGGTTAACGCCACCGGACGCTTCCAGCTTTGCCCTGCCGGCGACTGAGCCGACAGCAGCGCGCATATCCTCGCGCGAAAAATTGTCCAGCATGATGATATCGGCACCGGCGCTCAGCGCCTGATCAAATTCATTGAGGTCCTCAGTCTCAACCTCAACCGGCTTGCCGGGCGCTATTTGTTGGGCTTTTGAAACCGCCGCCGCTATGCCGCCACAGGCAGCGATATGATTTTCCTTGATCAAAAAGGCATCGAATAATCCGATGCGGTGGTTGTGGCAGCCGCCGCAGGTGACCGCGTACTTCTGTGCGGTGCGCAGGCCGGGAATGGTTTTGCGGGTGTCGAGTAGTTTTACATTGGTATGGGCGACCATCGCGGCGAGTGCGCCGGCAACGGTGGCGGTGCCGCTGAGCAGCTGGACAAAATTCAGGGCGCTGCGTTCGCCGGTGAGCAATACACGCGCATTACCGGTCAGTTCGAACAGAGTTTGGTCCGGCACTACGGTGTCGCCGTCTGCGACCCGCCAATTTACTTCAACAGTACTATCCAGCTGCCGGAATACTTCGTCTACCCAGCCGCGGCCGCAAAATATTCCGGCCTCGCGGGTGATAATCCGCGCCTGAGCGGTTTCATTTTCATCGATGAGCATGGCGGTGATATCACCATCGCCGATGTCTTCGCTCAGGGCGGCCCTGACCTGCTGCTCAATATCGCTGGGAGTCGCGCGCATAGTGGTGTAGTGTAACTTTTCTGCCTGTTTCGGGGCCGCTATTGTGGTTGTTGACGGCCGCCGCTACAACCGGAATCCGACGTGACTGAGCTGACCAAAGAAGAATTTATCGCGGAATTGATCCGGCTTCAGGCCTCTGAAGCGGACTCAGCCGGCGCGCCGCACGGCGATGATATGCCGACGCTGGTGCGGCTGCAGATGCGCTACCGGGCCGGTGATAAGCTCAGTGCCCGCGATGCCGATATCCTCAAGCTGTGCACCCAATTATTCCGCAATGATATCGAGTCCCTCGATTGCGACTCCCGTTTGATCAAGCTCGCCCAGCGCCTGCAGGTGCCGGTGCTCATTGCCGCGCTCCAAAATAGCGGATTTTTCGGGCGGGACGGGCATCCGGCCAGAGATCTGGTGGGTAAAATTTCATCAGTTTTGCTCGAATGCAGCGGTGCGTCTGAATCTGAAGTGTCAGAACTCTCCGGGCAGTTGCAGTCGGTAATCGACGATCTGCTCGCGGATGGCACTTATTCAAAGGCGTCCTATGAGGAAGCCGCAGCCCGCCTCGAAAATGTTTCAGCGGGCGCTGCAGTACCGGTTAATTCCGCGCCGCCGGATGCCGCCAGTGCCCGCCGACGGGTGGCGGTTGAGCTGCAACGGCGCTTTCCGCCACAAAAACTCCCCCCGATATTGCGCGAATTGATCGAGCAGGGCTGGAGTCGGGTGCTCTATAACACGCTGTTAAAGGGTGGTGAGGGCAGTGCCGATTGGCGCGACGGGCTGACGCTGGTCGATGAACTGGTCATGAGTGTGGCCCCGGATATATCAATTGAGCAGCGCAATCGCATGCTTGAAAACCTGCCACAGTGGCTGGAGGCTTTGCGCCGCGGGTTGGTGCGTGCAGCAACGTTGACGCCGCGTATGGAAAAAGTACTCAGCGATGTGCAAGAGTTGATTATGAGCCGGGTGCAGTCCGTCGATAGCGAGGCCGCCGGTGAAGCTGATGTTGTTAAGGACCCGCAATTAGTTGAGGTTGTGCCCGGGTCGTCAATCATGACCGATAAGAACTCAGACACAGCATGGGAGGTTGTCGCAACACCGGCGCGTGCCGGCCTGTTTGTATTGCGATCGCCCGATGGCAGCGAGCTTAAACGGGTGCCGGCTGCAGAATTGGCACAGCGCCTCACTAGTGGTGAGTGGCAGCATCCGGAGGGCACGGATGTTATGGTCCATGCGGTGGATCTGCTGCGACAGCAGTCGCGGGATCTGCGGGCGACAAATTCCTGATATGTTTGAGATTGTTGATGGCTGGTGGCGAACCGCCGAGCAGCGCCGATCACCGAATTGCGACGACCGGCCCGAAGGCGCAGAAGTCGAGCTGCTGGTGCTGCATAACATCAGTCTGCCCGCCGATGAGTTTGGCGGCAATTTCGTCGATGATCTGTTTATGAATTGCCTCGATTGCGGCGCGCACCCCAGTTTTTCCGAATTATCCGGTCTGGAAGTGTCCGCACATTTGCTGATCCGCCGCGACGGCACGGCGACACAGTATGTGCCCTTCCACCGGCGCGCCTGGCATGCGGGAAAGTCCAGCTTTCAGGGCCGCGAGCGCTGCAACGATTTCAGCATCGGTATCGAGCTGGAAGGCAGCGATTTTCAGCCCTTTAGTGATGCGCAGTATAAAACACTCGCTGCTGTCACCGATGCACTGCTGATCGCCTATCCGGCGCTGTCAGCGCAAGCCATCGTCGGGCACAGTGATATCGCACCGGGCCGCAAGACCGATCCGGGCCCGCATTTCGACTGGCAGCGTTTTCGAAGCAGCTTGTCGGTCAAATCAAAACGAATACGGGAGAGCGCCGCGAAGTGACTTTGTTCGCCATCATGATTGCCTTGGTTATTTTACAGGTCACCGGCAGCGTGGATGCGCTGCGCGAGCATCGCGGCGGCCAGTGGCTGGCGGCGCTGGCCGGAAAAATACCCGCCGGTGCGGCGCGCCTCCTGGCGGTTGTGCTGGTGCCGGCTTTGATTGTGGCTGGGCTGGAATACTGGCTGTATCCGTTTCTGATCGGCATACCGCTGTTCCTGTTTCAGCTGTTTATCCTGCTCAGCTGTTTAGGTCGCGGCGACTTTCACGATGACCTGCATAGCTATATCCGCCACTGGCAGCTGGGTGATCTGGAAGAAGCGCGGGCGGTGGCGTTCCGCTTTGGCTCGGAACTGGCCGACGACCCGATGATCAGTGCGATAGACCTGCACGACAGTATGCGTGCCGCGGTGGGTTATCGCTGCTTTGAGCGGCTGTTTGCGGTAATTTTCTGGTTCGCGGTCGGCGGCGCGGCGGGGGCAGTGCTATATCGATTGCTGTTTGTCGCGGCCTCCAGTGCGCGGGTCAGCGGTGAGGATCGCAGTCTGGCCACCCGTTGTTTGTATTTCGTTGAATGGGTGCCGGTGCGCTTGCTGGCCGCAAGTTTCGCGCTGGCGGGTAATTTTGATCGCTGCACCAAACAGTTTTTAAGCATCGCCAGAGGTGTAGCCAGTAGCAGCGAGATCATCGACCAGTGCGGCCGCGCCGGCCTTTCTGTGGATGTACCTAAAGGCCTGGTAGACGGTGAAGAGTTTATCGGCGCGGCGCGCATTGAACTGGAAGACTTCCGCGCCTTATTAACCCGGGCGCTGGTGGTATGGGTGGTGGTACTGGCTTTAGTCGAGCTATTTTAGTACGCCGGAAAATGGCGGTGTTTAGTGTGTAGAATAATGATTGCGAATTAACGGGCCAACTCTGTGGAAAACTGGTATTTCAGCGCGGCGGCAAGCGCTAACGACGATATCCGCCAGCGCGCCAAAGCGCGGCAGGCGGGACTAGCAAAGCCGGCGGGCTCATTAGGACACCTGGAAAGTCTGGCGATCGAACTGGCCGCCTTGCAAGGCAGCGAGACGCCGCAGCTGGGTGCTGTTTATATCGCCGTGTTTGCGGCCGACCACGGTGTCGCCGAAGAAGGTGTCACCGCGCTCGAGGCGGACGCCACTGTACAGATGCTGCGCAACTTCTCTGCTGGCGGTTCTGCGATCGCGGTAATGGCACGCGGTATGCGCGCCAAAGCGGTCGCGGTCAATATGGGTACGCGTCAGCCGTTGGAAGCGCTGCCGAATGTACTGGACCGGCGCATCGCCGATGGCACCGCCAATTTCTGCAACGGTGACGCCATGACCGCAGAGCAATTCGAAGATGCGATAGCCGTCGGCGCCGAACTGATCGATAACGACGATGAAAAAAGCCTGTTTATCGGCGGCGAGATGGGCGCCGGTAACACCACAGCGGCGGCAGCACTCGCCGTGGCGCATACCAAATTATCCGCCAATGCGATGACCGGGCCGGGCGCCGGTTTGGACCAGATGGCGCTATCGAAAAAAACCGCGGTAGTAACACGGGCGCTATCCCGGCATCTGCCAAAATTGACCAATCCCACCGAATACCTGCGCCGCCTCGGTGGCTTTGAAATTGTCGCCCTGGCCGGTGCCTATATCCGCGCCGCACAGCGCGGTATTCCGGTGTTGGTTGACGGTTATATAGCAACGGCTGCTGCAATTTCGGCGGTGACCATCAACCCGTCGGTCCGGCCGTGGCTGATTTTTTCCCACTGTTCATCGGAGCCCGGTCACGCCCGCCTGCTAAACAAACTCAATGCCGAGCCCTTATTGCAGTTACAGATTGGTGTCGGCGAGGGCTGCGGCGCGGCATTGGCGCTGCCGTTACTGCGGGCCGCGTGTGCGCTGCACAACCAGATGGCGGATCGCGACAAGCTCGATAGTCAACGTCCCGCCAGCAAGCGGTTTCAGCCGGCACCGCTGGCGGGAAACTAGATTTACACACAAAAATTGATAAACGGCCGGATAGCGCGGATGAATGGCCGCCGTGGCACAGACTCTGTGAACTGGTTCGCATTCGTATAATTACGTAGCTCTATACTGCATGCGTGGAAGTGGCGGTGCTATGCATCGGCAAATTAAATAAGAGATGTTTTATGAAGCAACGGTTGATCGCGACATCAACACCAAAGCACAGTGCAGGCGTCGGCATGATGGAGGTGCTAGCGACCTTGTTTATCGTGTCGGTGGCACTGGTTGGTTTGACCTCCTTGCAGACCGAGTCGCTGCGTGTCAATGGCAATGCACTCTATGAGTCACAGGCGCAATTCCTGATCGAAGATATGATCGATCGCATGCGGTCCTATGGTATTCCCAGCGAGTATGGTGCTGACTGGAACGATGCTGATCCGGAGCAGGACTGCGTCAACAATCGTTGCGACAATCCCGAAAACATTCCCTTGTCAGATCTGCGCGAGTGGCGCGGCTTGGTGCGTGCCTATCTGCCTGATGGTGCGTCCCGCATTCGGCGCGCGCCCGACGCAGGCATGATTGAGGAGTATGAGATCACCGTCAGGTTTAACGCGGTGCGCGGCGCAGAGGCGGAATTGGACGGCAACACCCGCGCAGTGACTGTACGGGCGCGCTTCTGATGTCGAATCGTATGCAAAATCGCGAAGCCGGTTTGTCGCTCGTTGAATTGATGGTGTCGCTGCTGCTGGGCATGATTCTGATGCTGGCAATCCTGCAGGTTTTCCATAACAGCAAGAACACGCTGGTGTTGCAGCGGGCGGTTACCCTAATGCAGGAGAACGGACGTTTCGCCGTGAAAAGCTTGCGCCGCGACCTCGCTATCGCCGGTTTTAGCGGTTGTCGTGCGGACACCTATGTTTCCAATATCGTGACCAATTCGCATCAGGCGAATGAGTGGCATTTGATAGGCCCGGGATTTGTGCGCGGCCATGACAATGCCGCGCCCAACGGCTCGTGGCCGCAGACATTCCGGCGCAAGGGTAGCGGCGGTCTTGCAGATGACAATACCGATGCCATTGTGGTGCGCGGCGGCGACCCGGGGCTTTCCTTCGACGTCGCTTCTTCCAACCTCACACTCGCGCGAATTACCATGGCGGGTGACGCAGCAACGGTTACAGCAAATTTCAGCGCCGGTGATTTATTATTCGTCACCAACAATCTGTGCAGTCGCCAGGCGGTGTTTCATCTGGACAGTGTCGATGGGCAGAGTCTGGTATTCGGCGGTCTCGGTGCGACGGGCAACTGTTCGTCGAATTTATTGCCAACGGCACCCTATGTGGACTGCGCGGATACCGGCAGCCTGAGCAACGGCGGTGCGCCGTTGGCTGCGGGCAGCCAGGTACGGCACTATCGCGCCATCGCCTACTATATTGGTGATTCTGATAGCGGGCTCGGGGTGCCGGCGCTGCGTCGGGTCGTTACCTACAATAACGGCGGCGTGCTTGACTATCGCCACGAAGAGGTCGTTGAGGGCGTTGAGACCATGCAGATTCGCTATGGCTATGATATCGATGGCGACGGCTTCGCCAATGTTCAGGTTGCCGCCGCCGCGACAGTAGAGGGCGAAAGCTGGCAATGGGAGAAAGTCGTTAACGTTAAGATCACGCTGGTGTTGCGCAGTACCCACGCCACCGAAACCGAAAACGGTAGCGATGTTGTGGTGGAAGGGCTCACCATTCCCGGTGACCGCCATTTGCGTACGGTAGTCAGTACCCTGGTCGATATACGCAACCGACCACCGAGGCCAAGCAGTTGAGTTCTATCATGCCAGCACGATGCG
Organism: Spongiibacteraceae bacterium; assembly: GCA_041622815.1. GTDB lineage: Bacteria > Pseudomonadota > Gammaproteobacteria > Pseudomonadales > Spongiibacteraceae > JBFJYC01. The sequence continues at coordinate 7,055 of JBFJYC010000105.1, forward strand.
TGAAATGCCGGGCGCGCGTTTCGCAACAGCGTGGCGCCACACTCCTGATCGCCATGATCATGGTACTGGTGTTGACATTGATTGCGCTGACGGCAATCGATTCCAGTAGCAAGCAAACGCGGATGGTAAGCAATAGCCGCGACCGTATCGTGGCCTTGCAGGCTGCGGAGATGGGCCTTGTCGAAGCGGAAACGCTGGTCGAGACGATCGAAATCAAGGGTGAGAGTATCGGTACCAACTTCTCCTCGGTTTGCGACAACGGGCTGTGTTTCTTTGGCAGCAACGGCGATAACAAGCAGACCTGTGCACTCACACCTAAGACCACCCCGGTGTGGCTTGATTCTGCCGGCTTGGATGTCTGGGGCGACAACAACCCACCGCGGTATATGAGCAAGCGGTTTACTAACAATCAAAAGGAAGCGGCTGACGTTAAAACGATCGTCGAGTTTCGTTGTTACCGCCCGGCCGATATCGACAAAGGAACCATTGTCGCGGCCACCCCGGTGCAGCGCATGTATCGCATCACCGCCCTCGCCACGGCAGAAAACGGCCGCGGCCGGGTCATGGTGCAAAGCACCTACGCGGTTAACGCGTTTTGAATACACTCTGGAGTTCGCTATGAACAATGCCCACTATTTGCCGAAGACCGCGCGAGGCGCAGCGAACCGGTGTGCCGGTATGTTACGTAACGCTCTGGCCGCGTTACTGACGCTTGTTGTAATGACGGGTTTCACCACCGCTAGCTACACCAGCAGCGACTTCTCCTCGAGCCCGCCGACAGATACCGATTCGGCTCCGCCACTGGTGATGTTGCTGCTCTCTCACGATCATCAGTTGTATATCAAGGCCTACAACGATTTCAGCGACCTGAACAATGACGGCGTCATCGACACCACCTACAACGATGCAATTACATACGGTGGCTACTTTGATTCGGGTTATTGCTACGCCTACCAAACGGACCGCTTTCAACCGCGCAAGCTTGCAGTAGGGGCCAATGGCCACAGCTGCCCGGATACTTCGGCGGCATCCGGCGGCGGTCCGTGGAGCGGTAATTTCCTGAACTGGGCCACTATGTCGCGCATGGATATTGTCCGCCGGACCCTGTACGGCGGTAAACGCTTTACCGATCCGGCGACACCTTCAGACGGCCCGGTTATTCTTGAGCGCGCGTTGTTGCCGCCGGACCTGCATGCCTTTTCCAAAGTGATGTCCGGCACGGAGATGGCGAACCTAACACCTTATTCCTATGCGGCGGGGTCGTTGGAATCTATCACGCTGTGCAATGTCACGCCCGGCCCGACCGGTGGCGGCACAGCGCTGACCCAGAATATCGACACCGCCGTGTACCCGCCGAAAATCCGCATCGCCGAAGGCGCCTGGCAGGACTGGTCGGCGAGCGATATTACCCTGCCCAACGGCGGCGGTCGCAATGGCACGCAATGTGAGTGGGGCGGCGATAGCGCGCGGCCGGCGGCAAGCGCCGAATTGACCACCCTGAACGCCCGGGTCGAGGCCTGTGTGACGACGCTCGACGGCGCCACCAGTGAATACTGTCGCGGGTATAGCAATGGCAATATCAAGCCGATTGGGCTACTGCAGGAATTCGGCGAGAACAAAGGTATGCGATTCGGCCTGCTCACCGGCTCCTACGCCGGTGCCCGCCGCGGCGGCTTGTTGCGCAGAAATATCGGTTTTGTGGCAGGTAACCCGGCTGGCGAAACGGATAAAGACGAAATTGATCTGACGACGGGTCAGTTCATCAATCAGGGGCTGACCACCCCGGGTGATGCCACCAGCGCTACCTACCCGGGTGTGATCAACACCATGAACCGGCTGCGGATCAGCCGTTACGACTACGCCGACAAGGATTACGAGGACTGCTCCGCCGCCGGTATCGGCTCGTCGACATTCAATTCCGACGGCAGTGATGAAAGTTCGGTGGCCTGTCGCGACTGGGGCAATCCGCTGGCGGAACTCTATGCCGAGGCGCTGCGCTATTTTTCCGGGCAGAGTGTGCCGTTCACTCAGTTCAATGTCGATGACAGCGCGCATATTAACAATCTGAAACCGGTGACCTGGACTGATCCGCAACCGGCCGCCGATGACTGCGCCCAGTGCGCGATCGTGGTGCTGTCCACCGGGCTCGGTAATTTTGATGGTATGGCGGAAGTCGCCAGCACCAGCGCCGGCTCCGAGAACCAGCTGCCGACGGGCATCACCGGCTTCAGCTATGCGGACCTGTCTTCGCGTATGCAGCAAATCGGTACCATTGAGGGTATCAACGGCAGCTATTTTATCGGCCACACCGGCACCGAGGCCGACAACAGCCCTACCTTGGTCGCTGCACCGCCAAGACGCTGACGCCGGCCACCTTTATGAACGCCCGCGGCCTGTGTCCGGAAATGCCGAACATGGAGGGCAGCTACCATATTGCCGGGCTCGCATATCACGCCAAGAATCAGGACATGCGCAGTAATCGAGACGGTCAACAGCGGGTCGGCACCTATGCGGTGCAACTGGCCGAGATGCTGCCCAGTTTTGAGATCGATGTAGACAACAAGGTTGTGAAGTTTGTGCCGTATTGCCGCGCCGACGGCGGTGGTATCGAGCGCCAGTGCGCGTTGGTAAATGTCGAGGTGGTGGACGGCAATTGGAATGACGACGGCACCGGCGAACTGTTGATCTCTTGGGAAGACAGTTCCTTTGGCTCGGACTACGATATGGACGGCAAGCAGCAGCTGAAATTCTGTGTCGGAGCAGCCTGTGCTGATCCGATCCCCGCCCACCAGGTTCGCTTTACGCTTGATGTCGCGCACTATCGCAAGGATCAGGCCGAGATTCAGTTCGGCTATATCATTGCCGGCACCTACAGCGACGGTCCCTATCTGGACATCGAAGTCGATCACAAAACACAGCCGAGTTCGGTGGATGAAGCGCCGGCACCGGTGTCGCGGGTATTTACCGCGGGTATTCCCGGTATCGGTGGCGCTTCCTATCTGGAGAATCCGCTCTGGTACACGGCGAAATACGGCTCGTTTAACGATATCGACGGTGACGGTACGCCACTGCACAACGGCGATCCGGCTAACAAAA
>JBFJYC010000106.1:0-10104 GCA_041622815.1 Spongiibacteraceae bacterium
ATCGCTCGTGGCGTTTTATCGTTCGTGAACACACAGTGAGGCCCACAAAACACACCATCTTCAAGGGTTACGCCTTGATAAATGGATACATAGTTCTGGATTTTCACATTGTTACCAATAACTACCCCACTATCTATATAAACACCCTTGCTAATAATACAGTTTGCCCCAATATTTGCGCCCTCGCGCACTTGCACGTGCTGCCAAATTTTGGTACCCAGACCGATGGTGGCATCCGGAAATACCTTCTGCAGCACCGGCAACTGTTCTAAATGCTGCGGGCATTTCAGCACCCAACGGGTGGGTGCGTCGGTATCGCGCTGCTGCCACATCAGCAATCTCAGCACATTCTTCATATATTCATAATGCGGTGTCTGATCCGTCGCGTAATAATGATCGCGCCAGTTCGGGCATGGTGACAGCCACTCATAGTTATACGAAGCGATATCCGGGCCCATCAGTTCCAGCTCTTCATGAATATGGTCGGGATTCATCGGGTGCATCGCTGCCAGGTAAGGTGTCATCTGCTGCATCATGTCCCAGCTATCTGCGCAACGGCGATAGCGCGGATCGTCGGCCGGCGGATTACCGAATTTTGTCAGGGCGTCACCGGGCATCGGCACCGGCTCGTAGGACTCCCACAGCGGCAACGCGCGCAGGCGCTTGTCCGCCGCCAGAAGATTCAACAGATGGGTGGTGCCTGAGCGCGGCAGCCCCGCCACAATAAGCGGCTTTTCTATGGGTATATCCAGAATTTCAGGATGCCGCTTCCAGCAATCCTGAATCAACAAGCGGCTGCTGAGATGCTGCAGCAATTTATTGCGCAGGCTGAGCCGGCCAATATTGGAAAGACCGCTGTCTGCAGACCAGTCGGACAATAGAATGTCGAGCCGCCCGATAAAATCTTCGGGGCCGAAATCTGTCAGTCCGGTGCGGGACTGTGCTTCGCGCAGCATGCTGTCGCGGCTCAGATCGATGGTCAGCGTGGCGCCATAATCCAGCGCACCCCGCTGCAGGTCCGAGTAGCGGGGTTCGGCCAGATCATCGATTCGAATATCGTCCGCCATCGCATCAACCCACTTGGAATTTCAATATAGAACGAGCACTATCGGTCGCGGACTGTAGCTTGGCAATATCAGGTCCGGCCGCGGACAGTTTCACCCCGCACACAAGGCCGCGCCGGAAGCATGCTAAATCGCAATAATAGCGTAGTATGTTTGGCCAGAACGCCTAGACCCTGCGTCATCTAAATTAAAAAAAGGGATACCAGTATGGACAACAACGCAAACGCCGCAACCGAGGTTGAGCACTTTATGCAGGGACTGGAGCGCCGCAACCCCGGCGAACCGGAATTTCATCAGGCGGTACAGGAAGTCGTCAGTACCCTGATGCCCTTCGTCATCGACAACCCGATTTATCGGGAACACCAGATACTAGAGCGGATGACCGAGCCGGACCGGGTCATTATTTTCCGCGTCACCTGGCAGGATGACGACGGTAATATCCGCGTCAATCGCGCCTGGCGTGTGCAGTTCAACAATTCTATCGGCCCCTACAAAGGCGGTATGCGCTTCCATCCCGACGTCACCCTGAGCGTACTGAAATTTCTGGGCTTCGAGCAAACTTTCAAAAACAGCCTTACCGGCCTGCCAATGGGCGGCGGCAAGGGCGGTTCCAACTTTAACCCGAAGGGCAAAAGCGATATGGAAGTAATGCGCTTCTGCCAGTCGCTGATGGTAGAACTGCACCGCCATATCGGCGAGGACACCGACGTGCCGGCGGGAGACATTGGTGTCGGCGCCCGTGAAATCAGCTATATGTTCGGCTACTACAAGCGCCTTTCCAACCGCTTCACCGGTGTGCTCACAGGCAAAGGCTTGTCATTCGGCGGCAGTCTGATCCGCACTGAAGCCACCGGTTACGGCGCCATTTACTTCCTCGAACATATGTTGACCCAGCATGACGAGAGCATCGAAGGCAAAACCGCCGTCATCTCCGGCTCCGGCAACGTCGCCACTTACGCTGCCGAGAAACTCATCCAGCTGGGTGCGAAAGTGCTGACGCTATCCGACTCCGGCGGTTACATCCATGACCCCGACGGCATCGACACCGAAAAGCTGGCATGGGTCAATGAGCTAAAACAAAACCGACGCGGCCGCCTCGCCGAATACGCCGATCGTTACAAGGGTGCCAGTTTCCACGCCGACAAACGCCCCTGGGAGGTGCCAGCGCAACTGGCCGTGCCCTGCGCCACTCAGAATGAATTGGACGCTGACAACGCCAAAACCCTGATCAAGAATGGTGTGATCGCGGTCAGCGAAGGTGCCAATATGCCCTGCACGCTGGCGGCATTTGAGACCTTCCACAATGCCAACGTGCTATTCGGGCCGGCCAAGGCGGCCAACGCCGGCGGCGTTGCGGTGTCGGGGCTCGAGCAGAGCCAGAACGCCTTGCGGATCAGCTGGGGCCGTGAAGAAGTCGATCAGCGCCTCGTGACCATCATGAAAGATATTCACGACAAATGTGTGCGCTACGGCAGTGACCCGAAGGGCGGCAACGTCGACTATGTCAAAGGCGCCAATATCGCCGGGTTTGTGAAAGTCGCCGATGCTATGGTCGCCTACGGCGCGGTTTAACACCGCTCGTGGCGGATGTATTGCTCCGCTCACCGGACAGCTGCTTCGCGCAGCTGCCGGATTTTGCTTTCCCTCCCAAATATTGTGAGCTCCGTTCGGGTGCGCAAGCGCTGCGGATGCACTATATCGACGAAGGCCCGGCTGATGCGCCGGTCGCGCTGTTGTTGCACGGCGAACCGACCTGGAGCTTCGCCTACCGGGGCGTGATCAGGCGACTCAGCGATGCCGGCTTCCGCGCCGTTGCGCCCGACCATATCGGCTTCGGCCGCTCCGATAAACTGCCGCGCCGCGACCAATACAGCTACGCGGGCTTTGTCGACTGGATGTCTGAGTTTGTTACCCGACTGGACCTGCACAATATCACTTTGGTGTGTCAGGACTGGGGCGGACCCATCGGCCTCAGCGTGCTGGCGCGGATGCCGGAGCGGTTTGCCGCGGTGGTCGCCGCTAACACCCTGCTGCCCAACTGCGAAGCACCGCCGCGCGGTGTGCCGGACTGGCCGGGTGAGATGATTCAGGGCTGGGTTGAGATGAGCGCTGCCGCAGACGACCTGCCGGTATCGGCGATTGTCGGCGGCGTTTGTGTCAGCCCGCTCAGCGACGCAGTCCTCGCCGGCTACGACGCACCCTTCCCCGCTGCCCGATACAAAGCTGCGGTACTCGAATTTCCGAGCCTGATTCCGATTCGCGACACCATGCCCGGCTGCGCCGAGAATCGGCACGTCTGGGGAATACTAGAAGCGTGGCAGAAGCCCTTTGTGACCGCGTTCAGCGACAGCGACCCGACGACCAAAGCCTGGGAAGCCGTTTTTCAGGCCAATATTTCCGGTGCCAACAACACGCTAAACACCGAAATTAAAAACGCCGGCCATTTTTTGCAGGAAGAACAACCGGACGCGCTGGCCGCTGTGGTGATCTCGGTGATGACCGCGTCAACAGCCGGCTAGAGATCCCGGTCCGGCTCATAGGCCACGGTGTATTTGCGCACATGGCGCATCAGCGATGCCGGATAGAGGGTGGTCGCCGGCGCCGGCGGGATATCGACAATGGCCAGCAGCGAATTCACCCAGTCCCCGCAGAGATTGGCCAGCGAATACTCGCCCACCGCATCGAACATTGCGCCGTGCCCGTAGAAAGTGCCTGCCGCCGCCCGGGGCTTGCCGTCCGGCCCCTTTGCCAGCTTGCTGTCCACAAACTGCAGCAGCGCGACTAATTGGTCATCGCTGACCGCGATTGCCCGCCACTCGCGCCGGCCGCGATTGCGCTCAATAAAGTAGGCCGGCCGACGATCGAAAGCGGACACCACCAGCGCGGCATCGGATTTCACCAGAATCGTTTTCAGCTCGGTGAAGAAGCCCGGATATTTGTCCAGCGCCGCAATCGAATAGGCCTTATCCGTCCAGCTCACCTCGATAAAGCGGTACTGCATATAGTCGGCAAAATCGGGCCACAGCGCCGGCGCAAGGAAGCGGGTGTCGAATATAAACCCGATATGGTATTCATTGCCCGCCACATAAACCCGCGGCGTCTCCGCGTTTACCGGGGCCGGGCGGTAGCCCGGTGCAGGGCTGGTCACACAGGCTGAGAGCAGTAAAAGGGCTATCAGCAGGCAATAGTGCCTGCCCCACACATTTATTTTTGTCATTTTGCCGCTTAATGCCCTGAATCGCCCACTGCTGATTATAAACGACACCGGAAGGCGCGTATCATAGCGCCCCTATGAATACCGCCCCCAACCTGTTTTCCTATCGCCGTCACTGGCCCCATAAGTTCGGTACCGCACCGTTTTTACCGATGTCGCGGGCGGAAATGGACGAACTCGGCTGGGACTCCTGCGACATTATCCTGATTACCGGCGACGCCTACGTCGACCACCCCAGCTTCGGCATGGCGGTGATCGGCCGAGTATTGGAAGCGCAGGGCTTCCGCGTCGGGATTATTGCCCAACCGACGTGGGATTCGCCAGCAGACTTCCAGCGCTTGGGCCGGCCGAATCTGTACTTCGGCGTCACCGGCGGCAATATGGACTCCATGGTCAACCGCTATACCGCCGAGCGCCGCCTGCGCAGCGACGATGCCTACACACCGGGAGATATCGGCGGCAAGCGCCCGGATCGGGCCGTCATCATCTATTCACAGCGCTGCCGCGAAGCCTACAAAGGTGTGCCGATAGTGGTTGGCGGTATTGAAGCCAGCCTGCGCCGCATCGCCCACTTCGATTACTGGCAGGAGAAAGTCCGCCGCTCGGTACTACTCGACGCCAAAGCCGACATTCTGCTGTTCGGCAATGCCGAACGCGCCATCGTCGAGTTGAGCCACCGTATTGCCGCCGGCGAAGCGGTCAGCGATATCCGCGATATCCGCGGCACCGCCTTCAAAGTGAAGGCTGTACCGGCGGGATTTACCGTTATCGATTCCAGCGAAATCGACCAGCCGGGCAAAATTGAGCCGCCTGTCAATCCCTATCAGGACACCACCGCAAACGACGAGTCCGGTGCGTCCTGCTCAACCGACAAGACACCACCGCCGGCGGCGGATGACGGCGTTCAGATTCTGCGCTTTGAACGCGGCGCACGGAATCTCGATCGCGCCAAAACCGTGCTGCGCCTGCCCCACTACGAAACCGTGCGCGAAGATCCGGTGCTGTATGCCCATGCGTCGCGCATCCTGCACTTGGAATCCAATCCCGGCAACGCCCGGGCACTGATTCAGCAGCACGGTGTCCATCAGGTATGGATTAACCCGCCGCCGCTACCGCTGCTGACGCCAGAAATGGATAAGGTGTTTGAGCTGCCCTACCAACGGGTACCGCATCCGTTTTACGGCGACGCGCGCATTCCCGCCTATGAGATGATCCGCTTTTCGGTCAATATTATGCGCGGATGTTTCGGCGGCTGTACCTTTTGCTCGATCACAGAGCACGAGGGCCGCATCATTCAGAACCGCTCACAGGAATCGATCCTCAAAGAGGTAGAGAATATCCGTGATATGACACCGGGCTTTACCGGTGTCATCAGTGACCTAGGCGGACCGACCGCCAATATGTGGCGCCTGCACTGCAAGGACGAGAAAATTGAGGAGAGCTGCCGACGCCTGTCCTGCGTCCACCCCGGTATCTGCCCCAACCTCAAAACCGACCAAATGCCACTGGTTGAGTTATACCGCAAAGCGCGGCAAATCCCAGGCGTGAAGAAAGTATTGATAGCCTCCGGTCTGCGCTACGACATTGCGGTGGAAACACCGGAATATGTCCGTGAACTGGTCACTCACCACGTCGGCGGCTATCTGAAAATAGCGCCCGAACACACCGAATCTGAACCGCTGTCGAAGATGATGAAGCCGGGTATCGGCACCTATGATCGCTTCAAGGCGATGTTCGAAAAATATTCCAAGCAGGCGGGTAAGGAGCAGTACCTGATCCCCTATTTTATCGCCGCGCACCCGGGCACCAGCGACGAGGATATGCTCAATCTCGCGCTGTGGCTTAAGAGCAACGGTTTCCGCGCCGATCAGGTACAAGCATTTCTGCCCTCGCCGATGGCGATGGCAACGGCGATGTGGTATTCCGGCAAGAATCCGCTGCGCCGTATCGGCCGGGATGCAGAGGCTGTTATCTCGCCCAAAGGCCGGCGACAGCGGCGGCTGCACAAGGCATTTCTGCGCTACCACGACCCGGAAAACTGGCCGCTGCTACGCGAAGCGCTGAAAGAAATGGGGCGTGCAAACCTTATCGGTAACGGCAAAAAACATCTGGTACCAAGTTTTCAGCCGCGCGGCACCGGGGGTAAACCCGAAGGCCTGCGCGGCGCCGCAAACTTCCGAACCAAACATACCGGTGTAGAAGTACGTGGTGCACGCAAGCCCGCCAAACGCAGCAATACCCGCCGCAAGCGCAAGTAATCCCGCTCAGGAAACCGGCTTGCGGAATTTCAGCGTCATCCGGTCAGATTCGCCGATCGCCTTCATCTGCTCGCGCAGTGCATCCGAATCCGGTTGCACCCGCAGGCTCGGCGGTAAACGCCAGACATTGTCACCCGCTGCCGGCTGATCTTTCGGGTTGGCGTTGATTTCACTTGCGGCGACAAACTCAAAACCCGCAGCCAACAACTGCGCAATCACGAAGCTTTGTTTTAAATAGCCGTTTTTGCCCTGCGCAAAATCTTCCGTCGCCGATTCCGGCGCGCGGTGCTGGACCACACCAACAATTCCGCCGGGCTTTAACACGTCGAGCGCATTCCGGAGTGCCGCTTGCAAATAACCCGCTTCCCCGAAACGGGCCAGATTATGCAAAGCCCGAAAGAAGATCACCGCATCGGCGCTGCCGTGCATAGATTCCGGCAGCGAGCCGAGCTGAAACGCCGCCACGGCGGCATCGCCGTCCTGTCTGGCGGCGTTGCGTTCTGCGGTCCATGTTTCGACCCATATCCGTTTCTGTGCCAGCCTCTGCTCCCCCATCCAGGGGAAGTTTGCCAGCAACGCGACCGGGTAATCGGCGCCGGTGAGCGTGCCGGACTCGCCCAGATAGGGCAGTAAAATACCGGTATACCAAAGGTTACCCGGCAGTACTTCAACCACCGACATGCCCGGCTTGATGCCGATAAATGCCAGCGTTTCCTGCGGGTGCCTATATTCATAGCGCGAGCGCACCGCGTCCGGTTGCGCGGCCAATATCTCCGTTAAGCGGGACTGGTCCGCAGTGCTTAAATCCGCAGCACTCTGCGGCGCTGTCTGGGTGCACGCCGCGATTAGCAGCGCCGGGACGATGACAAAGAATCGAAACATAGAATTACCCTGAACCGGTAGATGACAAGCGCAAAGTGTAACCGATGTTTACCCGATCGTTATTTATCGCTACCGTGCTCTGAGTTCACCGCACAAGCCGGCGGCGCCGGCGATCGCGATCACGGAGCAGAAAAATGCGCATCAACCATATGGAACTGACCTTCGCCGAGGGCGAACTAAGCAGCTCATTGAAACAGCAGATTAACGATTTCTATCAGGCGGTTTTCGGCTGGTCGACACTGGAAATAGATATCGTCGGCCAGCAGGCGCTGCTGATTATGATTGACGAAGAGGTAAGCCAGTTTATTCTCTGTGCGGAAAGCCCGAAGCCGATCTCCGCGCCGGGTTACGATCACCTCGGGTTGTTATTCGACTCCCGCGAAGAGGTCGATGCGGTGCTGCATAAATGCAAACAGCTGCAGGCTAAAAATCCGGCTATACAAATCAAGGAGTATGACGATCTGATTCAGGGCCCGACCACCACCCATGCATTTTACGTGAAGCACCTGCTGCCGATCTGGTTTGACGTGCAATTTATCGAATACGAATCCGGCAGCGAACCCGCCAAGCAGTGGCACTACGGTTAAAGGCAGTCCGCCGCATCCAGCGCGATGTGAATAGACAGGCCGAGCGCCAGGAGGCGCGTTTTCGCCGGGATCAGCGCGAGCACATATAAGGCTATCGGCACCGCTGTATGCAGCGGATGAAAGCCGATACTGCAGCGCTCAGGCGCGTAAATCGGGTCCGCGAGCAGATGGTCGATATCGATCAACATACCGGTCATCAGTACAGCGAAGCTGAACAACCAGCGCGGCCGGTAGAACGCCAACGCAACTATCAGCGGGACGAGAATATGTAGCGCAAGGTGAAGCATAGATGTTCTACCGCGAAGGTCAGACGCCGGTCAGCCGCGCCGGATCGAGCAGCTGCTCCAGCTCTTCACGACTGATATCGGTCAGCTCACAGGCCACATCGATCACCGGACGCTGCTCTTTGAAAGCTTGCTTCGCAATGGCAGCACCCTGCTCATAACCGATGCGCTCATTCAGCGCGGTCACCAATATCGGATTCCGTCGCAGGGCCTGCTCAATATGATCGGTGTTCACAGTAAAGCCGGCGATCGCCTTGTCGGCCAGCACCACGCTGGAGCTGGCCATGATCTGCAGGCTCTGCAGCAAATTGTAGGCGATCACCGGCAGCATCACGTTCAACTGGAAGTTGCCGGATTGCGCCGCCATCGTAATGGTCGCGTCGTTGCCGGTCACCTGCGCCGCCGCCATCGCCACTGCTTCGGGAATCACCGGGTTCACCTTGCCCGGCATAATGCTGCTGCCTGGCTGTAGCGCCGGCAGTTGAATTTCCGCCAGTCCGGCGAGTGGCCCGCTGTTCATCCAGCGCAGATCGTTGCTGATTTTAGTCAGTGTCGTCGCCAGATTTTTCAGGTGCCCCGATAGCTCCAGCGCGGCATCCTGCGCCGACAGCGCCTGAAAATAATTGTCCGCTACTTGCCATTCCACTCCGGTGGCGCGCCTTAATTCGACAACAACCCGGTCGGCAAAACCCTGCGGCGCATTGACACCGGTACCCACCGCGGTGCCGCCGATGGCCAGCTGCCGCAGACGGCACATCGATTCGCTGATGCGGGAACGGGCATATGCTATTTGCTGCGCCCAGCCGCCAAGCTCCTGGGCAAGGGTGACCGGCATAGCATCCATCAGGTGGGTACGGCCGGTCTTGACGATACCGCCAACAGTTTCAGCCTTGGTGCTAATAGTCTGCTGCAGATGCGCCAGCGCCGGCAGCAACGTCTGCTCCACTGCCAATGCTGCGCTCAAATGAATACAACTGGGAATAACATCGTTGGAGCTCTGACCGTAATTGACATGATCATTCGGGTGAATTGCCAGACCGCTAGCGGCACCGGCCAGATGCGCAATCACCTCATTCGCATTCATATTGGTGCTGGTGCCGGATCCGGTCTGAAACACATCGATGCCGAAGGCCTCGTAGTGCCTACCCTCAGCAATCTCGGTTGCTGCTGTAACAATCGCAGCCGCTATTTCAGCGGGAATGGCGCCGGTCTCGCCGCTCACCTTCGCACAGGCAGCCTTCAACAAACCCAGCGCGCGGATAAACTCCACCGGCATGATCAGCCCGCTAATCGGAAAATTATTCAGCGCGCGTTGCGTCTGGGCCCCGTATAGCGCCGCTTCAGGCACATCTACGGACCCCAGGCTGTCGTGTTCCTGCCGGTATTTCACATCAAATCCCCCTGCTTAAATGACAGACCGGCCAAGTATGGACCGCTGCCAGCCTACCCGTTCAGCTCAGACCTGCAAAGTAGCCCGGCCGTAATCCGCCGGTAATGCCCCGACACCGTAAAAAAGCTACTATCCGGACTCGTTCACAGCGGGCTTCCGGCATGTCATTTTCACGAGTACTGCAGCTAACTATGATTATCTGCGCGGGATTCATAACACTGGGTTGTGAATCAGCAGATGAAGCCGTCAGCACGCCGGTTGCGCAGGCAACCAGTATCCGGGTCCGGGTGCTGCCGCTGCAACCCGAACCCTGGTCCTACACGCTGACGACCTACGGCCAACTGCGATCGGCAGATACCGTCGCGATCGGCACGGAAAGCGGCGGCACAGTGGAAAAAGTCTATGTGCGCGAGGGCAGCTTTGTC
>JBFJYC010000107.1:0-10052 GCA_041622815.1 Spongiibacteraceae bacterium
ACATCCTCGTCAACAATGCCACCGGCGCCCGCCCCCACGACCCGCAGGTGTCAGTACTCAAGCAAACGCTGGAACGTTTCGACCGGATGTACAGCATCGATGTGCGCGGCAGTTACTGCTTTATGGTCGCCGCGTTTCCACACCTGCGCGCCTCTGCCGCCGGTCGGGTTATCAACCTGACCTCCTGCGCCGGCACCGAAAGATCCGCGGGCTTCGCTGCCTACGCCACCATGAAAGAAGGCTTGCGTGCCCTGACCGGCGTTACCGCCAAGGAATGGGGAAAATACGGTATTACCGCCAACTGTGTCTGTCCGGTGGTGTCCTCACCGGGCCTGTTGCAGTGGTACAAAGACAACCCTGAGATCGCCGCCCAACAGATGGCGCTGGTACCGCTCGGTCGTTTAGGTGATGCCGAACAGGATATCGGCGTTGTGGTCGCTTTTCTCGCCAGCGACAAGGGTGGCTATATCACCGGCCAGACCCTGCATGTGGAAGGCGGTATGACCATCCACGCTTAACCGCCGAACAGCTTGTCCGTGCCCAGTGTCAGCACGCCTAAACCTGCAGTCCAGATGGTAATGGCGAGCAGATCGAAGGTCAGGTACTTCACCGGGCTATAGCCGCCGATGCCGGTGATCAACGGCACGATACTGCGGATTGCCGTCATCAGACGTCCGATCAGCACCGCACTCCAGCCATAACGCGCGATCATGGCATCGGCTCGCTCGATATTGACGCGGTGGCGCCGTGCAAACCCGCTGCGGTGGAAACCCGGGCCAAGCCACCGCCCCAGCCAAAACCCGCTCTGATCAGCGATAAAAGCACCGGCAAAGGCCGGTGGCATAATCTGCGCGATGCTCATTAATTCCTGAGCATAGAGAAAAGTACACACGCCCAGCAGTACAGCCCCCGGTATAAACAGCCCGATGCCTACCGTTGCTTCGCACATGGCCAGTACGAACACCGCCAGCGCGGAAGAATCCGGGTTGTTTTGCAGCCAACCGAGCAGGCCATCAAGCATAATTGTCCACCACCACGGCCGCTATTGAGACGAAACTGCCCGAATACTGCCTGCCGCCTGACGCAATCACAAGCAGCGCTGTCGACGGGCCTCCCAACAGGTATAATCCCGCCGCCCCTACCCTGTGCCCTATTTTCATGTCCCTGCTACGCCTCGATAATCTATCCATTGAATTTGGTGACCACCCGATTCTGACTAATGCCAGCCTGTCGGTTGAGCCGAACGAGCGTATCTGCCTGATCGGCCGCAACGGCGCCGGCAAGTCCACCCTCCTCAAGATCATCAACCGGGAAATTGAACCGGACCACGGCGAGTGCACCTATGCCGAGCACCTGCGCATCAGCAAACTGCAACAATCACTGCCGGCGGAACAGGACATCACCGTCAGAGCCATGGTCGCCGAGGGTCTGGAACATCTGCAGACGCTGATCGATCAATACAATACGTTATCGACCTCGGATCTGGATGAAAACGGCCTGCGGGAACTCGAATCCCTGCAGTCGGAGATCGATGCCGCCGGCGGCTGGGATATCGACAAGCAGGTCGACACCATTATCTCGCAGCTCGGCTTGCCGGCAGAGAAAACACTGCGCTCACTGTCAGGCGGTTGGCGCCGTCGGGTGGCACTGGGGAAGGCACTGGTTTCCAAGCCCGAATTGCTGCTACTGGACGAACCGACCAACCATCTTGATATCACCACGATCGAGTGGCTCGAACACACGGTGCGGGGCTACGGCGGCAGCGTGATATTTATTACCCACGACCGTGAATTTCTGCAAAAACTCGCGACGCGGATCGTTGAGATCGACCGCGGCATCGTCATCAGCTGGCCGGGCAACTATCAGAACTACCTCGCGTTAAAAGAAAAGGCGCTCGAGGAAGAAGACACGCATAACGCCCTATTCGACAAGCGGCTCGCCGGCGAAGAGGTGTGGATACGCCAGGGCATAAAAGCCCGTCGCACCCGCAACGAGGGCCGCGTGCGGGCACTGGAGGCGATGCGCAACGAAGGTGCGCAACGGGTGAAGCGCGACCGTAAAGCGAGCATCCATGTCGAAGAAGGCGAAATGTCCGGCCGCAAGGTGATTGAAGCCCGTAGCATCACCCACGGCTACAATAACGAAACGTTGCTCAATAATTTTAAGATCAAAGTGTCGCGCGGTGACCGTATCGGGCTGGTCGGTAACAACGGCGTCGGCAAAAGCACGCTGCTAAAGATACTGCTGGGCCAACTCACCCCGGATCAGGGCACGGTTAAATTAGGCACCAACCTGCAAATCGGCTACTTCGATCAGGTGCGCCGCGAACTCGACCCGAACAAGACGGTTGCCGACAACGTCAGCGACGGCAAGGAATTTATCACCGTTGACGGCAAAGAACGCCACATCATCGGCTATTTGCGAAACTTCCTGTTCTCGCCGAAGCGGGCGATGTCGCCGGCAAAAATGCTGTCCGGCGGTGAATGTAACCGCGTGCTGCTGGCCAAGCTGTTTACCCGCCCGAGCAACCTACTGGTACTCGATGAGCCCACCAACGACCTAGACGTTGAAATGCTGGAGGTATTGGAAGCCCAACTGGTTGAATACACCGGTACATTGTTGATTGTCAGCCACGACCGGAACTTTCTGGACAATGTCGTGACACGGATATTCGTGTTCGAGGATGACAACAATGTGCACGAATATATCGGCGGCTATAGCGACTGGGCGAAACGCGGCCGCAAACTGAAAGTTGCCGACAGCAGCGGTGCCTCCATCAACACCCCCGCCATCACAACTGAGGTAGCGACAGCACCGGCAGCCGCTAAACCGAAAGTGAAACTGAGCTATAAATTGCAGCGCGAGCTGGAACAGCTGCCGTTGCGAATCGAAAAGCTGGAATCCGAGATACAAGCACTGCAGCTAAAAACCGCAGAGACTGAATTTCTGAGTCAGCCCTATGAGGCGACGCGCCCGGTGTTCGATGAATTGGCGGCCAAGCAATCCGCACTGGAAGCGGCAACCGAACGCTGGATTGAGCTGGAAGAGATGCAGGGCTGAGCCGGCGACGGCTCAGATGCCGGTATCCACATCATCAATACTGCGGGTGTTCTTTTCCTGCCAATAGGCCTCAACACCTTCCCTGCCTTTGTTGTCGGCCCACTTGGTCAGCGTCGGACGCTCTGCTTTTAATTCGTACTGCGGCACCGCATAGCCGCAGGAAGTCTGCACCAGGTCCAGTGTCATTCTGAATATCTGCCGCGCCCCGGTGTAATCCGGAAACTGCGGTAGGTAGGTTTGCCAGTCCTCATCGCGCGGATGGATAACTTCTGCCCGTCCGTATAAACGTAGTATCAACGGCTGCTTATCAAAGGAGCAGAACATGATCGTCATCCGGGAATTGTGCTGAACATGCGCCGCAGTCTCATTACCGCTGCCGGTCAGATTTAGCCAGATCACGGTTGACTCATCGACGACACGGAAACTGTCCATGCCCTTGGGCGAGACATTGACCTGACCCTCCGCCATTGCGGTGCCGACAAAGAACAGCTTCTGCTCGGCGATAAACTCAATATGTTTTTTATTCAGCGCCGGAAACCTTTCTGCCATTACTGCTACCTTTAATCGAAAATTTTTCCCGGATTCATCACGCCGTTCGGGTCGAACACCGCTTTAACGCCTTTCATCAGCGCAATATCCTGTGCGCTTCGGGTGTAGTGAAGATAGGGTTTCTTGAGCAGGCCGATACCGTGTTCCGCGGAAATACTGCCGCCAAACTCACGCACCAACGCGGATATATCGCCACTCACCTGCTCACAGGTTGCGACAAATTCTTCTGCGCCCAAGGCATCCGGTTTCAGTACATTCAAATGCAGATTGCCGTCACCGACGTGTCCGTACCAGACCATTTCAAAATCAGGGTAGGCCTCTGCAACCAGCGACTGCACGCACCGGATAAACGCCGGCATCTTACTGATAGTGACCGATATATCGTTTTTATAAGGCTGCCAGCGATGCAGGGTCGGCGACATATCTTCGCGCAACCGCCACAACGCCTGTGCCTGTGTCAGGGACTGACTGATCACACCGTCTACAACTTCGTTGGCGTCCGATAATTGTGCGAATGCAGCCTCCGCCAATTCATCAGCACCGCCGGCGGATTCGTATTCCAGCAATACGTAGAACGGCGCCTGCGTGCTGAGCGGTGCAGACAAATCCCCCGCCGCCAACACTTTTTGCAGGCCGTTGTCAGAGAAACACTCGAAAGCCGTCAGCGTCACCGCTTTCGAATACGCACTAAAAACTGTCATCACCGCGTCAAAATCACTGACCGCTAATAGCATGACCTGAGAGGGTGACGGCGGTCTGGTAAGTTGCAGAGTCGCCTCGCAAATAATGCCCAGCGTTCCCTCAGCGCCGCAGAAAAGGTGCCGGAAATCGAACCCGGAATTGTTTTTAACTAGGCCTTGATTGAATTCCAGAATGTCGCCGCTGCCGGTGACGACTTTTAAACCCAGCACCCAATCCCGGGTCATACCGTAGCGGATGACGCGGATACCACCGGCATTGGTCGCGATATTGCCGCCGATCTGACTCGAGCCGGCGGCGGCAAAGTCGACCGGATAAAACAGGTCACGGGATGCCGCTGCCTCCTGTAAAACCTGCGTCACTACACCGGCCTGCACGGTGACGGCGCGCGCGACGTCGTCAAACGCCAGTATCTTGTCCATGCGCTCCAGTGAAACAACGACTTCGCCACGCGCGGCGACGGCGCCGCCGCTCAGGCCGGTGCGCCCGCCGGACGGCACGATCGTGAAATTGTGGGTATTGGCGGCGTGGACCAGTTGCTGCACCTGCTCAACCGACTCGGGGAATACCACACAGGCCGGCGCCGGCTGCCATTGCGTGGTGCGGTCGACGCCATAGGCGGCAAGACTTTCGCTGTCCTTGAGTAGCTTCGGAGAGCCGGGCAAGTGTTGCAGCAAGCTGATCAGATCGTCGTGCACCACTGCCCCGGTGTGTTGTCGTTAATCGAGATTGAGGTAAGGCTGCCAGCGCGGGTCTTCGATGTAAAACGCAAAGCGATCTTTGATGATTTTTTCGCTGAGGCCGAAACGCTCCAGGTCATACTCGTGCTTGCCGTATTTACCTTTGGGGTTGGCTTCAATATAGCTGCTCAGCGCGGCTTCGGCATCCACCGCCATCGGCACACCGAAACCGTCGTAGATGCGGCGCACGGTGCCCATGGCATCGGTCACCAATTCATGGTGGCCGAAGTCGACCACCACCGATTCATCCAGCGCTGCCCGGTCTTTCAGGCCGCGCTCGAGAGAGGTGGCATAAAAATCCATCACCGTATGTGCGAGTTCGTGCTTGTCGATATTGGGCGTCTCGCCGACGTACATCGCCATCACTGTTTCGTTCATGCTGCAGATCGACGGCACCACACCCAGCGGGTCACGGTGCGCCCAGATCAGCTGCGTGCCCGGGAAGGTTTTGAATAACGCGGGTATACCCCACATATGCGCAGGCGCCTTCAGAATCCAGCGGTCTGCGGGGTTACGCCAATCCTGAACCCGCAGCAGGTCCCGGTAAAAGGTATACATCGGCAACAGATCACGTTGCTGATACCAGCTGCGATAAGGCTCCAGCATCGGCTCATAGCCGGTGTGCACACCCTCAAAGCATAAGGCCATGCCGAGTACGCACTCTTCCGGTGTGCCCGGGCTCGCGTAATGAATCTTGGTGAACTCCGGATTATTCTTACGGTTTTCGGCCATCGCCTCTTCGAGAAAATCGTAGCGCGGGTCTTTATCACCCGGCTTAGAATCCGGCCAGGGATCGGGAAAGATCGACTCCCAGTTCAGAAAGCCGCGTGCCGCAGGATCGGTATCCAGCAGGTTAAACAGCGCCGATGTGCCCGACCGCGGCAGGCCGGTAATCACCCAAGGCGGCGTAATTTCCCGGTCCAGCATCGACGGATTTTTCTTAATTGCTTCGATCAGGCGCAGGCGTGTGCCCAATAACATCAACAGGCGGCGCTTCTGCCCCTTGCGCACTTCATCGCTGAGAAAGTTCTGGTCACAGGTTTGTGCCAGCACTTCCAGCCCTTCACGAAAAGGGCCTTCGCCGAAGTCGGATAGATTCTCCCGCGCCGCGGCCTTGGCCATCATCTCATCGACATCAAAATTCACTGCGCTCACTATTTCGCTACCTCAGAGAATTTTGCGACACGGGTTTTCAGGTCCGGATGACGGTCGGCGCCGATCCAGCGCCAGCACATGGTGCCCATATTGTGGCTGCAGGTGTCGATCCAGTTCGGTACGCCGGGGTCTTTGTGGGATACCACCAAAGTCACGCCACCGTCCTCCCGGTATTTGGCAGTAAACGCATTGACGTGGATGGTATGGTTTTCATAATCCAGCGATTCCATCCAATAATTATCAAGCTGGAAATTCCAGGTCTGGCACTCGGGAATATCATCGGCCTCGATAATCAGCACTTCATCGTCGGCCAGCGACCACTGGCTGTGGAAATAATGTATATTCGGATCGCCGCCGAGGTCGATACACTCCTGTTGATTGAACTGGGGCAGCTCATTCATGGAGTGCGCCATACTGTCAGACCAATCGGTAAAGACACCGACGATACCCTGCACGTTCATCGCCGCCTGCTGTAAGGCGCGCGCAACACGCTCTGCGGTCAACGGCGGTGGCGCGCCTTCGGCACCGATCCGTTCGATTGTCAGTTCAGCACGATTCTCAGTTTTACGGTCTTTAAAGGTCTGGCGCACAATGACCATGCTGACGCCGTCTTCCATCTTCAGCCAATTGCCGGGATGTTCGCGCTTGCTGATGACCAACTCGAAGTAGCCATCCTCATCAATTTCCATGTCCCGGGCATCGATGTAGCCGCAGGGCTCTAAGCCACCGCTGCTGCCATAACCGCCCTTCTGTGAACCGAACCCGAGATAATCCACGGTGCCGCGATAGCCTTTTATCTTGTAATCGTAGTCGGGCTTCAGCGATGCGCCCTGATAATAGTTGTCTGGGTTATCGGCACCGATTTTGGTGCCGGAGTCGTTGACGCTTCTCAACTTAGGGAAACTGGGTGGCGGCGCTTCCAGCGTGGTTTCTAAGGCGTTGCGCAAGATACGGGTCAGGTAGCGAAAGCCTTCGGCGCGGTTGAAAGGGTCCGTCGGCGTGCCGTCCCGGGTGATAATTTCGCCGGCTTTCTTAAGCTGGTCACAAAATTCGTTCCACGCGCTGCCATCAACTATCGATTGTTCTGCGTCGCTGAGTGCCATATTTTTATTCCCGCAAGTTCAGATGGGAGCGCAGTATAACCACGCCGAATCAGGCAAACCAACGGGTACAGCGGTCAGTGGTGCTGGCAAAATCCGGCGAATGCGGATGAACAGATTTTAATCTTTGTCGCCGAGAATCTGCTCGCGCCGGGAGCGCAATTCAGGTTTATCAGCAAGCCGGTCAAGCGGGCTCAGCTCCGTTTCAGCGCGGGTGTTTTGTAAGGTCACCTCATCGGCGGCGAGTTTTTCAAGCCGCTCAAATTCCGGGTCGGCTTGCGTATCCGGCATCGCCTCAACCGGCGTGCGGAACTGCCAGAAGCAATACACCAGTGCCGCGTAGACGATCAGGGTTTTGAGCAGCAGCGCCAACCAGGCTAAGTCCGGCAACTGCGCCGCCACAAACGCGGCGACATCGCCATACAACCAGGCGGTTGTTGCAGCGAAAGCGAGCGCGAAAGCGATCCGCCAGATTTTGGTCCGGTAGCGGGACGCCAGTGTCAGTAAGGCAGTGGTTCTCGCAAAGCGGTAAATTGACACGGCGGCGCCTTAGAAAAGCCCGATGCCAAGCAGCGCAAGCGCGCCGACCAGCCCGGTCTGTGCGATCTGCGCCCGGATCGACTGCTCGGCATCCGCCACCAGATACTCCAGATCCTGCTCCGACAACTCCTGTTCCCGCTTGCCGTGCAAAATTAAATCCTTTTTCACCCGTGCGATCGCCGCCTTACGGATGCGGCGCTTCAGCACCCGGTTTGGCAACATGCGTGTTATTGGATTATCCGGCATCGTTGAACTTACTTCTGCAGAAAGGGCGACTGGCGAATCATGTACCAGCGCGCCACCGGGCCGAAAAACTTGATCACATGCCGCAGAAAGCCCAGACCCGCAGCGGTTTGCGCGTTGGCCTCTGCCAGCGAATGCTGCTGATAGCGCAACACGCGCTGACTTTCATCGGTGTCCATATAGTCACCGTAGAACGCCGGCGGCGCCGGATTGAACGGCTCGCGGGGAAACGGCGGAATACCGTAGGCGCCTAACAAGCTGTTGTTGAATTCCAGTGCTGAGCACTGACAGCTGGGGCCGCCGCCGAGCTGGTAGATGCCGTGAATCGCTTCATCGGTATCAACCGCATGGGAAAACGCACGCGCGCAGTCCTGCGGATGGACATACTCAATACGGGTATCCGGATGCATATCAAACACCATCCGGTAGTCGAAGGAGCCGCCGAAAAAATCCACCTTCACCGGTGGCGCGACGCAAATCCGCAAAATACTCCACTGCAGACTGCTCTCGCGAATCGACTCCTCGGCCCACTGTTTAGTACGCCCGTAATGGTCATCCGGGTTATAGGGATGGTCGGTTGTCAGCGGCGGCGTACGCTGCCCCTGATCCTTGCCATAAACCGCAACGCTGGACGCAAAAACCAAACGCTTGCAGTGGTCGCTGGCTTCCATCGCCGCCACAAGGGACTTTGTCGCGTCGGTGTTAACCCTGGTCGCTAGCGCATTATTGGTTTCGGTAATCGGCGGGATGACCGCCGCCAGATGAATGACCGCATCGACTTTCGCGACCGCCGCCTTCAGGTCTTCCGGGTTGGTGATGTCGCCCCACATCGTTTCGATGCGGTCGCCATACTTTTTGGCAATCGCCTCGGTTGGGGGAGTTTTTCGGTCTAAACAGAGCACGCTGTGCCCGTCTTCCAATAAATAATCCAACGTAAACTGGCCGATATTGCCAAAGGCACCTGTCAGCAGAACCCGATTTCCCATTTAAGCTCACTCCCTAATGATTATTAGTTTCACAGCATGCCTGCGATAATTTGAAAGTGCATTCTAATTCGCTTTGCGGCAAAACTCAGGCAAAGAAATACTCGCTCATCGCCAGCGAGAACATATTTCCGAAGTCACAGAAACCGGCGACCTCCGCGATCATGGTCGCCACCGCCTGCTCCGAACCAAAGTAGCGCACGTCATCGCAGAAATCTTCCAAATCACGGAAATGCTCGGACACGATACAGCGGTAGGCCGGCGCGCCCGCGGTCAGCGGCCGGAGCACGGCATTGCGCACATAAGACCAGCGCAGCGGGTGCAGTTCGAAAGACGATACCGAGTGCTGCTGCCAGTTGCGGTAGAAATCCTCATCCGCCACATCGGCCGGCTTGGCATTGGCGCCGAACTGGGTCACGCCGGGACGCCTGGCGCCACCCTCCCATTCCGGTTGAAAGCCCTGCGGCACCGCTTCTGTTACCAAATAGCCGTCGAGTTTATGACTGATATCGCGCAGACAGGCTTCCGCTTCGTCCGCGCCATCGGCGTAGTCATGCCAGAACGCGACCGCTGCCGACACCGCCTGCCAGGGGCCGATCAGCCGTCCCGGTGCCTGCTCAGCAATCTGCTCATTTAAGTCAGCTATATTCAGCGTAATATTCGACGCACCCGCCTGACGCAGGCCAGCGATGACGTCGCCACGCAATGTCTGACTGAATGCGTCTATGGTTTGGGACGCCGGCTTTTCGAGCAGATAGATCAGCTTTTCCACTTTTAATTATCTCCGTCCATAAATCCGGGCCATTGGCCGCTGACACTGGAGGTCCAGTCCGGCGGCCGTTTTTCAAAGAAGGCCGCCCCCCCTTCCGCCGCATCAGGCTCACCCATGGTGTGCATCAGGGCCTTTGTTTCCAGCTCAACTAGTTTCCGCATATCAATGCCCAGGCCCTGCCATAACAAGCGCTTATGCAGGCCCATTGTGA
>JBFJYC010000108.1:0-9968 GCA_041622815.1 Spongiibacteraceae bacterium
CGCACCGCACCGCCGACAAGATAGCTTTTCATCGGCAGCGGTACTGGGTGAGTTCGCGGCTGTCGAGATCGACCGCGCTGAGATAGCCGCCCCATACGCAACCGGTATCCAGACCGATATAAATCGTGTCATCGAATACACCGCCCAGTGCAGCCCAGTGGCCGAACACCACCGAGCGGCTGCGCTTGCGCGAGCCCGGTAATTCGAACCACGGGTACAAGCCGCGCGGTATATCGTTGCGGGCGCCTGTGAATTTGAGGTCCAGCGTGCAGTCGCGGGTCATGCAGCGCATACGCGTGAAATGATTGGTAATGCAGCGCAGCCGCGCTTTGCCCGATAAATCGTCACGCCAAAGCGCCGGTGTGTCGCCGTACATGCTGGCGAAAAATTTACCGGCGCGCTCGCCTTGCAGGGCGTGTTCAACTTCGCGTGCACGCAGAGCGGCTTCGCGGAAATTCCACTGCGGCGGAATGCCGGCATGGGCCATAGCGATATCATCACCCGGGTCTGCGATCAGCAGTGGCTGTTGCTGCAACCAGTCGCAGAGGCGGTCGCAATCGGGGGCGTCCAGAATTCGCTGCAGATCGGCTTTTGGCCGGGACGGCGCGGTACCGGCGCGGTGGGCGAGCAAGTGCAGGTCATGGTTGCCGAGCACCATGCGGATTGCATGACGGCGTTTGTACAGGTAGCGCAGCGTCGCCAATGAGTCGTCGCCGCGGGCGATCAGGTCGCCGACCAGCCAGAGCTCATCGGTATCGCTATCAAAGCACAGCTCAGCGAGGAGTCCCTTCAGTGCGGGCAGGCAGCCCTGAATGTCGCCGATCGCATAGCGCGCCATCGCTTACTGCGCCATCAGGCTCGTGCTGATACGCACAAAGTCATCAACACTGAGTTGTTCGGCGCGGTTGTCCGGCGAAATGCCCAGCGCTTCGAGCTGTCCGGCGCTGATGTGGGCGCGCAGCGCGTTGCGCAGGGTTTTTCGGCGCTGACCAAAAGCATCGCGGGCGACGACCGCAAGCTGCTGTTCCAGCGGGCCGATTTGCATGTCCGGTTTCGGCGCCAGCCGGACAATGGCCGACATGACTTTGGGGCGCGGCACAAATGCTTCGGGCGGCACCTCAAATAATTTATGCACGATGCAATTATGCTGAGCCATCACGCTGAGCCGGCCGTATTGCTTGCTGCCCGGCTTGGCGACAAGGCGGTCGACGACTTCGCGCTGCAACATAAAATGCATGTCGCGGATGTGATTGCTAAAGCTTAGCAGATGAAAAATGAGCGGTGTTGAGATGTTGTAGGGCAGGTTGCCGACCACCCGCAGCTGTTGCTCACCGCCGATGGATGCAAAATCGAAACGCAGCGCATCGGTTTCATGCAGGGTAAACTTTTCATTTTTACCGTACAGCCGCATCAGGCCATTGGCCAGATCGCGATCCACTTCCACCGCATCAAAGTGCTTTGCCTGCCGCATCAGGCCGCCGGTCAGGGCGCCCTGGCCTGGCCCGATTTCAACAATGTGGTCGGTTTCACGGATGCCGACCGCGCCGATGATCTGGTCGATCATATTGCGGTCGTGGAGAAAGTTTTGTCCGAAGCGTTTGCGTGGCCGGTGACTTTTTTCTGGTGTTTGACTCATGCCGGTAAGGGTACGCGGATGGCGGACGCTGCGCTATGGCCGTTAGCCTGCAAATTCGCAGCGGTGTTAGGATGTCCGCCGATAAAACATCAGGAGCGCTGAAAAAATGACCATAAAAGTCGCGGTATGGGGAACAGGCAATGTGGGTCGGCCGGCAATCAGAGCGGTGTGCGGTCACGCCGGCCTTAAGTTGGCGGCGGTCGTTGTCAGCAACCCGGAGAAAGTCGGCCGCGATGCGGGAGCGCTCGCCGGGATCGCCGATACCGGTGTTAAAGCAACCGATGACGCTGCGGCGGTCCTTGCCGCCGGGATTGATACGGTGGTGTATACCGCATCGGCGGATACCCGGCCCGAGGAGGCGATGGCGGACCTTGTGGCGTGCCTCGAAAGCGGTGCCAACGTGGTCAGTACGTCTTTCTATGCGTTCTTGCTGGCATCAATGACGCCGCCGGATCAGCTGGCAATGATTAACGCGGCCTGCGAGAAGGGCGAAAGTTCGTTATTTATTTCAGGCATTGATCCGGGCTGGGCGATGGATATTCTGCCGGTGTTTTTATCGGGTGCCGGCGCCAATATCCGCGAAATACGCAGCCGGGAGATTTTTAATTACGCCTTATACGACGCGCCTGAGGTGGTGCGGTTTGCCTGCGGCTTCGGCGGCAGCATGGACGAGCTGCCGATCATGCTCCATGACGAAGTAATGAAGATGATCTGGGGCCCGATGGTGACGCTGGTGGCCGAAGGGCTCGGAGTGACCCCGGATTCGCTGCAAACCACGGTTGTGCGCCGCGCGCTGGAAAACACGGTGGAAGTGCCGGGCATGGGCGTTTTTGAAGCCGGCACACAGGGTGCTTTTCGCTTTGAGGTACAGGGTATCTGCGCGGGTAAACCGGTGTTTGTGCTGGAGCACATCACCCGTATCGATCAGGGCTGCGCGCCGGACTGGCCCTACCCGCCCGAGGGCGAGGGCTGCCATCAGGTGATTATCGGCGGCGACCCGGATATTCACGTGACGATTCACGCCAACGACCACTACGACCCCAGTGTCGCGGCCGGTGGTAATGCAACCGCAGCCAACCGGATTGTAAATGCGATTCCGGCGGTGCGCGCGGCGAAGGCCGGTCTGGTGTCGCCGCTGGACCTGCCTGCGATTACCGGCGCGCAGCAGCTAAAGCGCGGCTGAGTACTTATCGGGCGGTTGTCAGTGTTATCGCCATATCAAGCGCAGCGCGCAGGCTGGAGCAATCAGCGCTGCCGCTGCCGGCAAGGTCGAGTGCGGTGCCGTGATCGACCGAGCAGCGGATAAAGGGCAGGCCGAGGGTAATATTGACCGAATCACCGAAGCCGGCATATTTGAGTACGGTCAGCCCCTGATCGTGGTACATCGCCAGAAAAGCCGCGCAGGCGTTGAGGTTGTCTTTGTTGAAGGCAGTGTCCGCGGGCAGCGGCCCCCGTAGTTTTAAGCCTTTTTTTCTTAAACGGTCTAGGCAGGGCGAAATAATTTCTATTTCTTCGCGGCCGAGGTGGCCGGACTCACCGGCATGGGGGTTGAGGCCCAGCACCGCGATCTCCGGTGCATCGATACCGAACTGTGTGGTCAGACTGTTGTGCAGAATATGCAGCGTTTCCTGCAATGTGCTGTCGTCGACAGCTTCGGCAACCTGCCGTAATGGCAGATGGGTCGTCACCAATGCGACCCGCATAATATTGTTGGCGAGCATCATCACCACCCGCGGCACACCGCTATGGTCGCGCAGAAACTCGGTATGTCCGGAAAACGGGAAGCCGGCGTCGTTAATAATGGATTTTTGCACCGGCCCGGTGACCAGCGCGCTCGCCTGCCCGGCGATACAGGTATCTGCCGCGGTGGTTAAAGTCTTTAGTACGTAAGCGGCATTTTCCGTTGCGAGCTGACCGGCTTGGCTGGTGATGCCGAGTTCACAGGGGATAACTTTGAGTTCGCCGGCGCTGTCCGGGAGCGGTGTGCTGGCAGGGTCGATCGGCGTGCACCGCAGGGGTTGTGACAGCGCGTGGGCGCGCTGCTCGAGCAGCGCAGGATCGGCCACTGCAACCAATTCGATGCCCGCGTTCAGGTACGCGCCGGAGGCGGCGAGTTGAACGAAGATTTCAGGGCCGATGCCGGCGGGCTCGCCGGGGGTGACGAGGATTCTTCGGGTCACCTCAGGCCGCCGCCGTGGCGTCGATTACTTGATATCGACGTAGGCTTCGTCACGGATTTTACGCAGCCAGATATCCAGCTCCTCGCCGAACTTGCGTTGATGAATACTGTTGCGCGCAAGGTTCTTGTGCAGCCGCTCGGTGATATCGGTCTTGCGGCGGTCTTCGACCATCACAACATGCCAGCCGTAGCGGCTTTTGAAAGGCTGGCTGATATCATTTTCGGCAGTCTGGCTCACCACTTCTTCGAATTCCGGGACCATTTGTCCGGGGGTTACCCAGCCGAGGTCGCCGCCTTCCTGTGCCGAACCGATATCTTCGGAATACTCTTTAGCCAACTCATGGAAGGATTCACCGTTTTTGACCCGTTGACGAAGGGCGCGGGCCAGTGCCTCGGTCTGTCCTTCGCTGCGGATCGCGGAGGGCTTCAGCAGAATATGACGGGCCTTTGATTCAGACACAAATTTGCGGCGGCCGCGGGTGTCAAGCACCTGAATCACGTGAAAGCCGCTATCGCTACGAATCGGTGCCGCGACTTCCCGGTCTTCCAGCTCAACCACGGTTTTGGCAAAAATACCCGGGATATCGGCCTGGCGGCGCCAATCGAGGTCGGTGCCTTTGAGGCCGTTAGATTTCGCCACATCCTGATAGTCCCGGCCGGAGCGAATAGCCGCGGCGATAGCATCGGCTTTGCGCTTGCCTGCGGCGACTTCTGCTTCGTTTGCCTCCATGCTGACTTCAACCAGAATATGGCCGAGCCGGAATTCGGGTGCGGTGCGGGAGCGGCCTTCGTCCGATTGCAGGTAGCTGCGCATTTCCTGATCGGTAACGGTGATGCGCTGATTGACGTTGCCCTGCTGAACCTGCTGCAAAATCATTTCACGCCGGATCTGTTCACGGGCCTGCCGGAAAGGGGTCGGGCTTTGATCCAGATACTGCTGGAACTGCTCCAGTGTCAGACCGTTTTGCTGGGCAATCCGCGTCATCGCTGCATTCAGTTGGTCGTCGCTGATGCGCACGCCAGCGCGCTCCGCCATCTGCATCTGCAGGCTTTCAACTATCAGCAGGTCGAGTACGTCACGGCGCATTTTTTCCGGTGCCGGAGCGCGCTCTTCTGCCCGCTCCATATTGGCGCGAATCTGGTTCATGCGATCATCGAGCTCGCTTTGCAGAATAATATCGTCTTCAACAATCGCAACAACGCGGTCCAGCAGTTGCATTTG
Source organism: Spongiibacteraceae bacterium (assembly GCA_041622815.1). Taxonomy (GTDB): domain Bacteria; phylum Pseudomonadota; class Gammaproteobacteria; order Pseudomonadales; family Spongiibacteraceae; genus JBFJYC01. The sequence goes on from JBFJYC010000108.1 coordinate 5,038, forward strand.
CTGCGCGCCGGCAGCGCCGGCAAGAAGTGCTAGCAGCAGTGCCGCCGTGCCGCGGAGCAACTGTGACTTAATCTTCTCTTTCATCATAACCATGAATACTTTCTCTCAATTGGCTGCTGGCTTTACTGCCGAGACCGCCAAGTCCTTTTAACTGAAATTCCAGAAGAAACGCGTTGTCGGCTGTTGTAGTAGTGACACCGTTTTCAGTGCTCGGTTCCAGCGCCCGCTGCCAGACAACGCGGGTGAGCCAGCAGCAGCTCTGGTACTCGATGCCGATAAGATTCTCGAAAGCCCGGTCATCCTCCAGATCGTAATGCGCGCGGGCAAACAGTTTGGTGCGTTCTGAGTAGCGTTTTGCGGCGGATAAATCCAGCTGATATACCGGCCGGTCGATACTGCTGTCATCGGGTTGCGGCCGGCGATAACCGATGCCGGCATTATACAGGGTCTCCTGCTGCCGGTAGCCCCAGCCGAGGTGACCGCGATCAATTTCATTTTTCTCCGCATCCCAGATCAGCTCGCCGTCTACCCACTGGCGGCCGCCTTCGTCGGAACCTGCCGCGGGCTGATAGCGGAAATGCATCGCGACGGGGGAACGCTCGTCGGTTTGCGGTGCACTGTCCGGAATCGGCGTGGAGGTCGGATTCTCGACCTGGGCCTGTACTTCGCGGTCCTGGAAGTAGGCAATCTGGCCGATACCCAGGCGCAGTGTTTCGTGGTCGTCGCCGTCGCGGCGGAAACTGGTTGAGATGCCGACGGTCAGCTGGTCGGCATCGTCAAGCCGGTCGCGACCGGCAAAGCGGGATGGCCGGAACAGCTGCTCGTAGCTGAATGGCAGGCGCGAGGTATCGAAATCCGGAAACGCGGTCTGGTTGGCGTGTTCGGCGTACAAATAGTAAAGCCGGGGCTCGAGGGACTGCACCCAGCCGTCGCTGCGACGTTCGAGATTGAGCTGCGCATCCAGCGAGAACTGAGCGCCGTTGGCCGAGGGCGTTTCATCGCTGGTAATCGGGTTATCGTCAATGCGGTATTCCAGATGGCGCTGCTTGGCTTCCGCGGTAATGCTGCCGGCGCGGCCATGCACAGGCAGCCGCACTCCGGCTTCGGCGTAGACGCGGGTGCCGGTCGGAATAATGGAGCCTGGGGTATCGGCGTCGCGGTGATCGAATTTGGTGTAGTCAGCTTTCAGTACCGGCTCGATACCGATATTTTTGGGTGGCGCACGATACTCCACTTCAATCTGCGGCAGTTTGCGGTAGGGCTTATCTTCACCGGCGAGGCTTTGGTACTGCTCGGTGCTGACCTGCGCACGCCAGTATTTGCTCTCAAAATCGGCTTCGACAGACTGCTCCAGATGGCTTGCGCGCTTCACCGAGAGATTGGCGATGCCGAGGTCGCGGAAATAATCCTGGTCGCTGACTTTGCTCCAGCGAACGCGTGAGCCAAATTTGTCTCCGGCGCGGCCGTCGTGCTTAGCGTCGAAAAGCCAGCGATTCTCATCGGTCTGCTTGTCGTTATCGAGAAATGCGCCGCCGATCACGAAGTCGTTGTTTTTCTGCAGATAGCGGACTTCGGCTTCCAGCGCGGTGCCGTGCTCGGAGAGGTGGCGCGGTGTGATGGTGGCATCGGCGTTGGGCGCGATATTCAGGTACACCGGTACCGAAATATCCAGGCCGCCGTCGCTGGTGCCGAGTGAGGGCCACAGTACGCCGGTTGCGCGGCGCGAATCCACGGGAAAATTGATCCACGGAATCCACGCCACCGGCACATCGTAAACCCGCAGCTGCGCATTTTTGGCAACGCCGCGGCCGCTTTCATAATCGAGTTTGATCTCACCGGCCTGCAGGCGCCAGGCCTCGTCATCAGGGCGGCACTGGGTATAGCTGGCATTTTTCAGATGCAGTTTTTGCTCGGCAACCCGCGAAATGACTTCGGCTTCGGCGCGGGCGCCGTTGGTGTAGCTGATAAATTGCGCGTTCTCGAGGGTGCCGAGGTTGCCGGCCAGGTTCAGGTCGGCACGCTCACCCTTCATGGAGAAACCGGGCTGGCGTAATTCCATGCCGTTCTCGAGAGTCAGTTTTTCAGAGTTGCGGTCAAATTCGGCCCTGCCGGTGCGCAATAACAGGTCGCTTTTGCTCAGCCGGACGTCACCTTCGAGGACGACATGCTGGCCTTCGATATTGGTCTTAATCGCCGATCCGTAAAGCGGAGCGTCGGCGAAGGGCTTATCTGCATCTTTAACCGCCAGTGGTGGTTCAGTGTAATAGCTGCCACAGGCGGCAAGACCGCAACCTGCGGCAACGGTGCAGGCGTCAGCCGAGTCTGCCACAGAAGCATGGGAAAGAATGAGGGCGATCGCGCCCGCCACACTGTGAATCTGAACTGAAGTGCGAGGCTTCATGTAGATAAATACGAGAGATAACACCGATTCGAGGATGCTGGATAATAAAGCATTTCCTGCTAGGATGCGCGTCCATTCCAGTGTCTCCGGTAGTGAATAAAATCCCAATGTCCGAATCGCTCGAGTCCTGGGCCGTCGCCCGGGCCGGTCTTTCAGCCGGCGCTCCCTGCACGTTCTCGCCGGTCTCCGGTGACGCCAGCTTCCGGCAATATTTCCGGCTGCGTGACGCTGCCGGCGCGAGTTTTATCGCGGTCTCTGCGCCGCCCGACAAGGAAGACAACGAGGCTTTTATCTCAGTGCGTGATTTGCTTGCCGCTGGCGGCACAGCGGTACCTGAACTGCATGCCTATGATCCGGTGGCGGGCTATATGCTGCTGTCGGATTTTGGCGACACATTGCTGCTCGGCGAACTTAACGCTGCCAATGTCGATGATTGGTACGGCAGTGCCTGCGGCACCTTGTTGAATTTGCAGAAAATCGATGCGGCAGTGTTGCCGGAATATGACGCCGCCCAACTCGGCTCAGAAATGCGCTTGTTCGATGAGTGGTTTGTCGCGGGTCTACTCGGATACGAACTCACCGGCGACCAGATGCAGATGCTGGCAGTACTGAGGGACGAGTTGATAGCAGCCGCCGTGTCGCAGCCACAGGTATTGGTGCACCGCGACTATCACAGCCGTAACCTGATGGTGCTTGAGGGCGATGAGCTGGGCGTGATCGACTTTCAGGATGCACGCCGCGGCCCGGTGACCTACGATCTGGTATCGCTGTTACGGGACTGCTATGTGCAGTGGCCCGCGGAGCAGGTGCGCGGCTGGGCCTTGGAATATCGCAATATGGCACAGGCGGCATCGATTATTACGGACATTGATGACGCTGAATTTATGCGCTGGTTTGACCTCATGGGCCTGCAGCGCCATTTAAAAGTCTTGGGTATTTTCGCGCGTTTATCGCTGCGTGACGGCAAGGACGCATACCTGAAAGACTTGCCGCTGGTGGTGGACTATACCTACAGCGTTGCCGAGCATTATCCCGAGGCTGAGCGGTTGGTGAAATTGTTTAACGACACTTTGCTGCCACTGATAAAACGTCAGTCATGGTGGTCTGAACCGTCATGAAGTCGCGGTCCTGCTGATGAAGGCGATGATCCTGGCAGCGGGTAAGGGCGAGCGGATGCGGCCGTTGACCGACCGTATTCCGAAGCCGTTATTGCCGCTTTGCGGTAAGGCGCTGATCGACTATCACCTTGAAAAGCTGGCGCTGGCGGGTTTTTCCGAAGTGATTATCAATCATCACTGGCTCGGCGAGACACTGATTGCCCATGTCGGTGATGGTGCGCGCTATGGCTTGCAGGTGCTGTGGTCGCCGGAGGCGGACTTGCTCGACACCGGCGGCGGCGTGGCGAATGCGTTGCCGCTGCTGGGCGACGGCAGTTTTGCGCTGATCAACGGCGATGTCTGGAGTGATTACGATTACGCCGGACTGCGGCCGTTGCCGGCCGGTGCCACAGCAGGTTTGCGGCTGGTAGCGAATCCGGCGCACAATCCGGCGGGAGATTTCGGTATTGATGACAGCGGCCGTCTGCTGCGCGAAGCGCCGGTCAGAGGTACTTTTTCCGGCATCAGCGTGTTGCACAGTGATTTGTTTGCGGGCGAGCAACGGCGCCGGTTTCCGCTGCGGGAGCCGATTCTGGCGGCAATCGAAGCGGGCACGGCGCGCGGTGAATGGATCGACAGTGCCTGGTGCGATGTGGGTACGCCGGATCGTTTGGCGGCGCTGGAGTCCGGCCTCGGTGCCGGGTAACGAAACAGGTAACGGAATAGGAGCCCCACTGTGGCTGAAAACTGGATAGCACCCTCAATACTGTCAGCGGATTTTGCGCGCCTCGGCGAAGAGGTGGATGCGGTGCTCGCCGCCGGCGCCGATATCGTGCATTTCGATGTGATGGATAACCATTATGTACCGAATCTGACGATTGGCCCGATGGTCTGTGAGGCGCTGCGGGGTTATGGCATCAAAGCCGATATCGACGTGCATTTGATGGTGCAGCCGGTGGACAGCCTGATCAGCAGCTTCGCGGCGGCCGGCGCCAGCTGGATTACCTTTCACCCTGACGCTTCAACCCATGTTGACCGCTCGCTACAAATGATCCGCGATGCCGGGTGCAAGGCGGGGCTGGTACTGAACCCGGCGACGCCCGTGGATGTGCTCGAGTACGTGATCGATAAGCTCGATATGATTTTGCTGATGTCGGTCAATCCGGGCTTCGGTGGCCAGAAATTTATACCGTCGACACTCAAAAAACTGGCGGTGGTACGGGAAATGATCGACGCCAGCGGCTTTGATATCCGGCTGGAAGTGGATGGCGGTATCAACGCGGATAATATCGCTGCGGCCGCCGCGGCCGGTGCCGATACCTTTGTCGCCGGCTCGGCGATCTTTAACGCGGCTGACTACAACCTGTCGGTGGCGGCACTGCGCGATGCCCTCAACGCTTAGCGGCGACGGTCGGGGGGATGCGCGGCAATGC
>JBFJYC010000109.1:0-9940 GCA_041622815.1 Spongiibacteraceae bacterium
CCTGCGTACATCGATGGTTTCTATATTTCGGTTCCGATGGGTAAGTTTGTTGTCGCCGGTGGTTGTAGCGGTCTGAATTACTTTCTCACCGCGATGACGCTGGCGGTGGTGTATTCGGTGCTCTATCTGAAGGGTTGGCAGCGGTGGCTTGTATTCGGTGCTATCTGTGTGTTCCTGTCGCTGCTGGTGAACTGGATCCGTGTGTTCATGCTCGTGCTGATCGGCTATTACACCGATATGCAGTCAGATATTATCGGCGATCACGAGATGTTGGGTTGGCTGCTGTTTGCGGTGGTGTTGGTGCCGATGTTTTGGCTGGGGGGCAAGCTGGAACAGCCCGTATCCGGCGATGCGGAAGCGAAAGTACAGCATCCTTCGGTGGTGTTTTCACTGCCTGTCTGGTTTGCAGTGCTGGTAACAGTGGTTGCCTGCAGCGGCCCGTTGCTGGGGTGGTCGCTGACACGGCAGGCAACGCACAACCCGGTGGTGCTTGATGTCGATACAGTGCAGGGCTGGCGGCAGCTCCGCGATGCGAATGTGGCCTGGTGGCCGGAGTTCTCCGGATTCGACCGCCGCGAGGCATGGCGGAATAGCCACGCCGCGACTCCCGTTGTTTTAAAGGTGATGTATTACGACCGGCAGGCACAGGGTAAAGAGTTGGTTTATGACGGCAATCGTATTACCGAGGAGAGCCGCCGGCTCTTTGCATCACAGCGCCGGTTGACTCTGGCCGCGGCGCCGGGTGTTCGCGAAGAGATTGTGGTGACCGGCGGCACTACGCGACTTATCTGGTGGTACTACTGGGTTGCCGGGCGCCCGCACATCAGTGACACGGAGGCGAAGCTTGCGCAGCTCGCCGGTATGCTTGGCGGTCGTTTCGGTGCTGCTCTGGTGAGTTTTGAGGTGGCCTGCGAACGTGGCAAAGCGAGTTGCGCAGCACAGCGGCAAGGCCTGGAGGCTGTTGTCAGTGAAATGACAGCGCATTGGCTCGCCCCCGTGCAAACATCTGAATAATAATTAGATATAGGGCCAGCAGGCGAGCCGGCTTTTGAGTTTGAGCAGGGTGTCACTGTTGTCGTTGTGCAATGAAATGCGTGCCAGCCGGAACATGTCGCTGTTGCCGTTGTTAATGCCGGTACGGGTGGTCACTGCCCCCCGGTATTCCCGCCTGACCAACGCCTCGGCGGTGTCGCTGGTATCGCCATTGGGGTAGCAGAACAAGCTCACGTCGGTGCCCAGTTGCGCTGTAATTTCAGACTTGCTCTCGCATATCTCCCGCTGCGTGGCCGGCTCATCCAGTGCGCTATTGAGCCGGGTGTGATGGCAGGTATGACTGCCGATCTCTATCAGCCCCTCTCTGCACAAGCTGCGGACCTGTTCCCAATCCATCAGATCGGGTATCGCCGCGCTCACCGGTATAGTTTGTTCGGCGCTATCAAGCCAGTCATGCATGCGGGTGTCACTAAAGGCCTTGGCCCGGCTAATAACGTCAGCGGCAATTTCCGGCGTCAGCTGTGTGCTGTCGCTAAGCGCCGGCGCCAGCTGTTGCAGCCACGCCAGAGATGCAGATTGCTGCCATTGTGGCGGCAAAGCCTGTAGCAGCGCGACCAGACGGTTGGGCCAGAACCGCGCACGGGTGCCGATCATATGGCTCACTGTAAATATGGTCGCCGGTGCGCTGAACATTGTCAGTATCGGGTAGGCAAACTCGTAGTTGTCGTGCCAGCCGTCATCGAAAGTGATCGCGCAGGCTTTTCTGGGTAAGTCATCTCCGGCGGTCGCGCGGGTAATCCAGTCAGAGAGCGACACGATTTCAAACTGCGAAGCTAAATAAGCGAGGTGCATGCGCAGAGTTTCGGGTGTTACCACCATGCCCGGCTCTTCGGCAGCGAAGCGCGGGTCGGATTGCGGTAAAACGCGGTGATACATCATGATCCACAGCCGCGGTTCCCCGCCGCGCTGGTGCGCGCCGAGACGGGCCGCCACAGCCCGCAGCGGCCATTTAATCGAAGATTTCAGCAATTGCGACGGCGTCATCATATATCTGGTGGCATCGGTGTGAGGCCTGATGATATGTTAGTGCGCGGCGCTCACCAAGAATTAATCCGGATAAGCAACCTACTATGGCAGCGATTCTGCACGTCATCGACACCACCGGCCCCGGTGGTGCAGAGACGGTGTTCATTGAATTAGCCGATCGGTTGCGCCAGCGCGGTCACCGGTCGGTGGTTTTGATTCGCGGTCCCGGCTGGGTCGCGGATGAGTTGATGCGGCGCAAACTGGAGCCGATCGTGATCCCTGCCAAAGGCAGTTTTAACCTCAGCTTGCTCGCCGGCATTGTCAGTTTGATCCGACGCCACGATATCGACCTGATTCAGTCACACCTGCTCGGTTCTAATATTTACGCTGCTCTGGCTGGCATCATCAGCCGGCGGCCGGTGGTTGCGACGTTTCACGGTGTGGTCGATGTCGCCGAAGATGAGCGTTTCCGCCGTTTAAAACTGGCGGCGCTGGATTACGGCGTGTCCCGGTTTGTGACGGTATCCGATGACCTGGCCGCCGCCATCAGCAGCGCGGGATTGCTGCGGCGTGAGCGCTGCGAAGTGATCTACAACGGTGTCGATCTTGACGTGTACGCTCGGGGCGGGCAGCCGGAAAATGATTTGAAGCGTCGCCTGGGGCTGGAGCAGAACGTGCGCCTCGCCGGTTGTGTGGGCAATCTTCGCAGCGCCAAGGCCTATGACGTGCTGGTGGCGGCGTTGGCCGAAGTGGCTGACAAAGTGCCGGACTTTCATATTGCGATCGCCGGTCAGGGAAGTGCAAGCGCCGTCGCCGCGCTCACGCAGCTCGCGGATCGCGCGGGTGTCGCTGAGCGTCTGCATATCACCGGTTTCTGTGATGATGTGCCCGGGTTTCTGCGGGCGCTGGATCTATTTTTATTGCCGTCGCGCTCCGAGGGTTTTTCTATCGCGACAGTTGAGGCGCTGGCTGCAGGCTTGCCGGTAATAGCGACGCGCTGTGGCGGCCCTGAGGAAATACTGGAAGACGGCAGCAGCGGCTGGTTGGTTGCCACGGAGGATGCCGGCGCGCTGGCACAAAAAATGACCGCGGTTCTAAACGGTCAGGATCTCTACGCCGGGCTCAGCCGCGAGGCAATCGCCGCGGCCGCCGCACGCTATAACATTGATACGATGGTGGCCCGTTACGAGTCGCTCTACCTGAGCCTGTTAAACGATGGTGTTTAATAATGTGAACAACACCGGCACGCCGCTCAGGATTCTGGTGCTGGACGCGAATCAGCGATCGGCACTGGCGGTAACCCGGTCACTGGGCGCAGGTACTGCGGAGATTAGCTGCGCAGACTCTGAACCGGACGCGCTGGCAGCAAACTCGCGGTTTTGTCGCCAGTATTTACAGTGTCCTGATGCGGGCACCGCGCCGGAACAATTTCTACTCTGGCTCGAAGCGACCTGCAAAAAATCGGCGATAGACTGGGTATTCCCGGTGACGGAGATATCCAGCCAGCTGATCCTGATGAGCAGCGCGCAGTTACCGTCGGTGAGGATACCGTTTGCGCCGCTTGAAAAAGTGATGGCGCTCGCCGATAAGGGCAATCTGGTCAGGCTTGCGCGGGCATCGGGTGTCGCGGTGCCGGCTACCGGGCACTACAATCGCGGCGACGAAATCGACATCGCTGCCATCGGCACCTGGCCGGTGGTGATCAAGCCGACACAATCAAAGCGCTGGCTCGGTGATCGCTGGCTGGACAGTCAGGTCCATATCGCCCACTCGGCCGCTGAATTGGAAGGTCTGATTTCCGGTCATGATTATCTGCGGGAATTTCCGGTGCTATTGCAGGAGTTTATCGCGGGTAGCGGCGGCGGCCTGTTTGCGCTATACGACGAAGGTCGCGAGGTCGCGGTATTCGCCCACCGCCGAATCCGCGAAAAGCCGCCCTGGGGGGGTGTCAGCGTGCTTTCTGAGAGTGCAGATGCGGCACCCGCGCTGCATGTCGCTGCCACCAAATTATTACAGGCAGTCGATTGGCATGGCGTGGCGATGGTGGAGTTCAGGGTTGATGCGCGTGGCAGACCCTGGCTGATGGAGGTTAATACCCGGTTTTGGGGGTCGTTGCAGCTGGCGATTGATGCCGGTGTCGACTTCCCGGGTCTGTTATTACAGGTCGCAACAGGTGCGGCACCGCCGGCGGTTGACTCCTATCACAGCGGCCGCCGCTTGCGCTGGTTTCTCGGTGATGTCGATGCGCTGTATATCTATCTTAAGTCTGCGAAATACAGTTTCCGGCAAAAGATTGTTTACGCACTGCAGTTTGTCAATCCGTTCACGCGTTGGGCGCGGCACGAGGTGGCACGCTGGTCCGACCCCGGTCCCGGTTGGTATGAAGTGGTGAGCTACATCCGGCAATTCGCGGGCGGGCGCTGAGCATGTTGCCGCGGGGTTTAGAAGATTATCTGGCCGACCACTACGGTGGCCGGCGCGGTTTCGTTCGGTACTGGCTCGGACAGGCGGGCTACGCGCTCGGCAAGCATCGCGACCGCCGCAATGTTGACTGGCAGCAGGTGCATCGACTGGTATTTATCTGCTCGGGCAATATCTGCCGGAGTCCGTTGGGCGAGGTCGTGGCGGCGGCCTGTGGATTTCATGCGGCGTCCTTTGGTTTGCATTGTACGCAGGGTGCTTTTGCCGATAGTCGCGCGGTCGCCATCGGTGCCGAATTTGAATTGGCACTGGAGGGCCACGGTGCGATGCCGATCGGGCGCTTTGAATTTAGTGAAGGGGATTTGCTGATCGGTATGGAGCCGGCCCATCTACATGAGCTGCCGGCGGGCTTTGACACTTACCAGCAAACGCTAATCGGACTTTGGGCGCAGCAGCCCTTTGTGTACCTGCATGATCCCTTTACAACATCGCCGGCTTTTTTCCGGCGCTGCGAACTTGCGGTAATTGAGAATACCAAGGCCTTGTGTCGCGCGGCCGCGGCTTCGCCCGCCGCCCGCGCCGGCTTAGATAAGGAGGCGTAGAATCGTGCATAAGCTGTTTTGGCTACTCGTTGTACTATCGGTGTACAGCTATTTCCTCTATCCCCTGGTGCTCATATTAATGCGTAAATTAGGCAGCCGACGCCGGGTCGTGAAGGCGGCTGCGCCGGTGCAGCAGGCAGAACTGCCGGCACTTTCGCTGATTGTGACCGCACACAACGAAGCGGCACGTATCGATGCCAAACTTCAAAACTGTCTGACGCTGGATTACCCGCGGGATAAGCTACAGATTATTGTCGCCTCGGATTGCTCTGTCGATGCAACCGAAGAAATCGTGCGGGGTTATGCAGGGGACGGCATCGAGCTGGTCGCCGTCACGCAAAGACTGGGCAAAGAAAACGCTCAGCTGGCCGCCATCAAAGCGGCGCGCGGTGAAATACTGGTTTTTTCCGATGTCGCAACCGAAATTCCCGCCGATGCCCTCGGCAGGCTTGCGGCCTATTTCTCGCGTCCGGAAGTCGGCGCGGTGTCCAGCGAAGACCGTTTTGTCGATAGCGACGGTGTGGTTGCCGGCGAAGGCTTGTACGTTCGCTATGAAATGGCGCTGCGGCAATTGGAGAGCGGACTCGGCGGTCTGGTCGGGCTGAGCGGCTCATTCTTTGCCGCACGAAAATCGGTAGTTGAAGAGCGCTGGGATATCCGTGTGCCGTCAGACTTCAATACCGCCATTAATTGCGCCCGGGGGGGAGTGATCGCGGTCACGGCTCCGGATGTACTCGGCTTCTATAAAGATCTCGCCGATCCGGCGCGGGAATATCAGCGCAAGCTGCGCACCGTGTTGCGCGGTATTACCGGTCTGGTCTATCACGCTGAGGTGCTCAACCCGTTTCAGTATGGCTTGTTTGCGTTTCAGGTGTTCAGCCACAAGGTATTACGCTGGTCGGTGCCATGGACGTTGTTGTTACTATTTATTGTCAGCTTGCCGCTCGCCGGTACCGGCTGGATCTACGGGCTCGCTTTGTTGGCGCAGTTAATTTTTTACGGTATCGCGATCGCCGCGCATTACATGGCCCCGCTGCGTGATAATGCGGTGTTCCGGATCATCTACTTTTTTGTTCAGGTCAACGTCTCGATTGCGCATGCCACACTGCAATTTTTGCGCGGCACCCGCATGCAGGTCTGGTCGCCGTCGGTCCGCTGATGAGGCCGCTGATTCCACCGGTGGGCTACCCCGTCTGTATGCAGCCGGGCGGTGATGGCGGTAACGCTGTACAGCAATTTGCAGGGTACGATGAGGTCCTGCTCGCTTCGGGCACAGCCGCGTTGGCGGCAGCCATGCGTATCGCCAGCATTGACCGCGGCAACCCGGCGCGCGGTGAAGTGATTTTACCGGCCTATGGCTGTCCGGATCTGGTCGCCGCCGCTGTGTTTGCCGGATTGCAGCCGGTGCTGGTGGATATTGAGCCCGCTTTTCACGGTTATGCACTGGATCCGTTACGGGCTGCAATTACCGAGGATACGGTGGCGGTGGTCGCGGTGAATTTGCTCGGCGTGCGCGAACGATTGAATGAGATTACCTCGGTGCTGAATTCGGCACCGGCAGCGGTCGCACTCATCGAAGACGACGCGCAATGGCTGCCCGAGCCGGGCGATGATGCCGCCGAATTGCGTGGCGATTTTGTCGTTAACAGTTTCGGTCGCGGCAAGCCGGCTTCGCTGCTCGGCGGCGGACGACTGCTGTTTCGCCGTCGCTATGCCGGGCACGCCGCGCAACTCGATGTCGGTGTGACGCCACAACAGGGCGTCCGCACCCGGCTGAGCACCTTCGCCTACAATCGTTTGCTGCATCCTTTTTGTTACCGGCTGGTCAGTGCCTTACCGATGCTGAATATTGGTGCGACTGTCTATCATGAGTTGCCTGCGCTGGCCGCGATGAACGGACTGCAGCAGTCCTGGTTAGAGGCGAATGTACGCCGCTATCTGCAGCGATCCAGGGACGGTGAGCGGCGGCTAACCGACGCGCTGGCCGGGCATGCACAGTTTGTCGACCTCGCGGCCACCGCCCCGGCCGGATACGGGCGTCTGTTGCGCTATCCGCTGCAGCTACGCGATCCGGAAAGCCGTGATGATTGGCTGCAGCGGTTTAATGCCGCGGGGTTTGGCGCGACTGCGATGTATCAGCAGCCGTTGGCAGCGATCGACGGTGTCGGGCCGCGTGTGCAGTTGCGTGGCACAACCGCCAACGCCGGGCACTATGCGGCGGGTTTGCTGACCCTGCCGTTGCAGGCCGGTATGGGCGCCGCGGCGATTGCGCGCATGCTTGCTATACTCGGCTAGTCCTGCTTCGCCGTGGCCAGATGCGCCGCAATCTCCTTATTTTCGGGGCTTAGTTTGGCCGCTTTTTCGAGCAGCTTGAGGCCGGCTTCGCGGTCACCCGTTTTATATAAAATCCAGCCGTAAGTGTCGGCGACGGCACCGATTGTCGGGCCAAGCTCGTAGGCCAGTTTGGCGGTTTCCCGCGCCCGCGGATCGCCGGCGTCGAGATAGCAGATCGCCAGATTGTTCGCGACCAGTAGCTTGCTGCGCTCGGGCAATATTGCCAATAGCTGTTCGTAAATCGGCGTTGCCGCCTTGCAGTTGCCTTCGGTCTGTAGCTGATTGGCACGGCTCAGCAAGGGGGCCGGGTCGCCCGGCAGCGTATCAGCCCAGTCGCTGTTGAATTTCTCAGCGGCGGCGGCTTCCCCCGATTCGCGTAACAAGGCCATGATTTTACGGGCCAGTACCGGAGACGGTTGCACCTCCCAGGCGGCGCGGTAGCGCTCGACCGCCAGCGGTTGCTTGCCCTGCGCTGCGAGCGCGTCGCCACGCAATTCGTTGGCGAACGGCTCTTTGCCCTGAATGCCGGCAATTTCATTTGCGGTTCCCGCGGCGTCGGAGAATGCTTTCTGCGCCACTTGCAGGCGGCCGAGCATAACCAGCAGGTCGAGATCCTGCGGTTGTTGTTGCAGGGCGCTGCGTATTGTCGCTACCGCGCCGCTCATATCGCCTGCAGCCGCCAGTTCGCGCCCCTTAAGCAGGTGGAAACGCTTGTGTACGGTTAATTGATAGGCGTTCGATGGTGTTGACTGCGCGATAAACCCGGCTGCTTCCGTCACCTTGCTGTTGCGGCTGTAATAGTCTGCCATCACTGCACGCGCCGTGATGTTTTCGCCGCTCGTGGCGGCCTGCCTGACGATCGCCAGCCCCTTGTCGGTTGTCTTGCGGGCTTCGTGACTCGCAATAATGCCCTGATAGGCTTCGTGGCGGTCCGGGTCTCTGGCGAGGGCACGAATGAAGAAGCTCTCAGCCTTTGCCCAGTCTTTCTGCCTGACGCTGAGCTGGGCCAAAGCGAGTAAGGGCCCGGCTGCTTTTGTATTGACAGCTGCGGCGCGTTCCAGAAACCGCTCGACACCGGTGCTGTCGTCTTTGCTGCCGGCCAGGCTGGCCCGCAGCAGCAGTACAGTGAAATCGTCATTGCCCTGACGTGAGGCGACGCTGTCGATGAATTTTTCCGCTTCTTTCAGGCGCTGCTCGGCGAGCAGAATTCGCTGGTAGTTTGTCTGCGCGGTGGCATCATCCGGCGACCGGGCCAGAAGCTGATCCAGTTGGGCCAGCGCCTGTGCATAATTATTCTTACCGCTGTGGTAGTTGGCTAACACCATGCGCAGCTGGTTGCGGTCCGGGTCCAAGGCGAGTGCTTTTTCAACGGCAATTAAGCCCTTCTCGCTACTGTCGGCGCTGTTCATTAGCATCAGACCGTACAGCGACCATAGATCGGCGCTATCCGGGTGGCTCTGCAATGATTCCTCCAGCAGTGCCAGCGCGGCTTCGGTTTGTTGCAATTGCACGCGGGTCAGCGCCGCCGCTGAGATCAGCTGAGGCGATGCCAGCTCGGCGTCGAGGTGACTGTCAAACAAAGAACTGGCCGCATCAAATTCACGGTTTTGAAAATTAATCATGCCCAGTAACAAAGCACTTGCATTGTTACCGGGGTTGCCCTGATAGAGTTCGCTGAGGATTTCCTCTGCACTTTGCAGGTCGCCCTGCCGGTACAGTTCGAGTGCCTCGGCAAGCCGGTTCTGGTTTTTCAGGTAATCCGGGTTGTTCTCCGCGAGCAGCTTTTGATAGGCGAGCGCTTCGTTGCTGCGGCCCATTTCGGTAAGCACCTGCACCAATAGCCGCAACACCCGCGTGCGTTCGGCAGTGAAAATATCGCCTTTAACGGTATTGGTCAGTGCCTCTGTCAGGCTGGTTGCGGCCGCTTCGAGGTCATTGCGCTGGTAGCCCAGTGTCGCTCTCGTGAAGTAGCTCTCGGTACTCGTGGGGTCTTTGGCGATCGCCGAATCAATCAGTTGCTGCGCCTCGTCCGATTTCTGTTCCAGCAAAGCGAGCTGCGCCAGCCGCAAATCCGCCTCGGCGTTTTCCGGGTTCTGCTGGCGAATACGATTGAGTAATGCCCGGGCTTCGGCGGTATTGCCGGTGCCGGCAAGACTGCGCGCGCGGAGTAATTCCCATTCGCTGTCGAAGTCCGCCGCATCGATGCTATCAATGACTTTTGCTGCTGACCGGAATTTACCCTGCCGGGTGTAGGCGGTGGCCAGTATCTTCAGGCGTGCCGGGTTATTGCTGGCGCGCTCGGTGAGGAAGTCGATAACGCCGCGATCGTCGCCCATGCTCAGCATCAGGCGGGCCATGGTAGTAATGCTTTTGTCGCCGTCAGGGTCGATGCGCACTGCATTGCGCGCTTCGATCAGCGCGGCGCGGAACTGCCCCTGTTTCTGGTAGACCTCTGCGCGGCTGATATGGCGTGCGGCTTCCTCTGCGTTTTTCTTTGCGGAGTCTCCGCAAGCTAAAAGCAATGACATTGAAAGGGCGGCAACAGCCAGCCGCAAGGGGGATGA
>JBFJYC010000110.1:0-9875 GCA_041622815.1 Spongiibacteraceae bacterium
CCCCAGGGGCCATCGATATCGCGGCTCTGGCCGCGACCGCGGTGATCCACCGCCAGCAATCGGTAGCGGCCCGCCAGTGCCCGGGCCAGCGCCAGAAAAGACATGTGATTAGCCGTAATTCCATGGCAGCACAGAATAAGCGGTCCGCTTTCGCCCCACATCGCTGCGTGTAAAGCCCCGCCGGGGACGTCGACGTTCTGTGTGCGGTAGGGAAGTTCTGGCATAGCGGAATCCTGCTGCGTCTGAGCGATCTGCGTAATGCGCTGATAATATCCCTAACGAACGTTCGTTGACAAGTTTCGATCGCTGTACTAGATTCCTGTCGTTAACAATAAACCGGACCCAAGTCCGCAGGAATCGCCATGACCGTTCGCCCGGCCCCGAGTCTACGACGCCTTGCCAGCGATGCCAGTGTGCTGCCTGAATCGACCTCGCCGGACGGCCAAAAGCGGGTGATCCTCGAAGCTGCTTTGCGTCTGTTTGCGGAGCGTAATTTTGCCGGTGCTTCGGTGCGCGATATCGCTGCGATAGTCGGCATCAAACCGGCATCACTTTATGCCCATTTCAAGTCCAAGGAGGACATGCTGGCCCTGCTGGTAGAAATCGGCCACCGCGAGCATCACGATCGTATCGCCAGGGCGGTGGCAGAAAGCGCTGAAGATCCGCAGTCCCAGTTGCAGTCCTGGGTCATCGCCCACGTTCAGTTTCACGCCGAGTATCCGATGCTCGCGACCGCGATTAATCATGAGTTACACGCCTTGCCGAGCGAGCGCATTGCCGATTCGCTTTTATTGCGGGAGCAGACTGTGCAGATCCTTACCGGCATTCTTGAGGCCGGCGAGAAACGACGCGCATTTTCGGTCGGGCACGACCTCTGGCTGGCTGCGGCCGCGATCGGTGCGATGGGCATGCGGGTAGCACACTGGTTTAACAGCGAACAGCCTCATAGCGTCGCGGACACCGTCGCGGCGTACACAGATTTTGCATTGCGCGCTGTCGGCGCCAAATCCACTCAGGAGTGAAGCTAACCATGCTGGCCGGACTATTCACACATAAGAAATTGAAAGTGTCGCTTGTCGGCGCCGCTGCGATGTCGGCGCTACTGAGCAGTGGCGCTGTCGCACAAAACGCCGCGCCGGCTAAAAAGCCCGCACGGGTCATCGAAGAAGTCATGGTGACGGCACAAAAAAGAGATGAAGCACTGCAGGATGTACCTATCTCGATGTCGGTGATGGATGCGAACTTTATGGTGGAGCAGGGTGTAACCGATATCCGCGAAGCATTGCTCTACGTGCCGAATGTATCGATCGATAGCGCCGGATTTTTCGTTGCGCCAAAGGCGCGGGGCTTCACATTTAATAACAACAATAAGGCGTTTGAACCACCGCTGGGGATTGCGATAGACGGTGTGCCCTATACCCGTATTCCGTATTTCAACGCCGCGGCGTTCGACCTCAAGCGGATCGAGGTGCTGCGCGGGCCGCAGGGAACGACCTTTGGTAAAAACACCACTGCGGGCCTGATACATATGCTTACTGCGGATGCCACCGAGGAGTGGACCGCGTCGGTCGGGGCGCAGAGCGGGGACTTTGATCGCGAGCGGGTAGAGCTGATGGTCAGCGGCCCGGTCTTCCCCGGTGTCATGAATGTCCGGGTTGCGCATTTCGAAGAGGAGCGCAGCGGCTTCGTTGAAAACACAACTTTCGGCGTTTACGAAAAAAGTCAGGAAGAATTTCGCGGCAATAACCGGCGGGGGACCCGCGCCAAACTCGATTTTCCCGATCTTGGCGGCGTGCACTGGAAGGTCAGTTACGAAGATGTACAGCTCGATGACCTGGGCACCGGCTTCGAACTAATCCGGGCTGGTGAGTCGGTGCGAGATTTTCTTCGCGGTTACGACCCTAATGTGGACTTCGAACCCGATAACTATGTTGCATCGCTGGATGACCCGGACGGCCGCAGTGTCAATGTGGTGACGTGGAATACCGAAGTCAGCTACGACCTTTTTGGCTGGGGGTTGGTGTTCGTCGGCGGCAGTTCGGTGCTGGATCAGTTTCTGGAACTGGATACCGATTTCACACCGGCACCGGCGACTTTTGGTTTCAGCGGCGATCGCTCACCGACGGTGACCGGCGAGTTCCGGGTGGTGTCCCCACCGCTTGAGGGACTGTTCGGTGCCAGCGAGTTGTTCGGCCGCGATCTTGGCAGCAGTGATTTTGTCGCCGGTGTGTTTTATCAGAAGCGTAAAATCAACGACAGCTTCTTTCGGTTTATCTTCGATATGCCGTCCTATCTCGGATTGATATCCGCGGCCTCATCGGATGATGACGATTCCGATGCATTGGGTTTTCTCAGCTTCGTGCCCGAAGATAGTTTTGTAGAGGATTTCACTCAGAATTATCAGCAGCATGCGACCACGCTCGCGTATTTCGGTGAGTTTAAATGGAGCTTCGCCGAAAACTGGACCCTGCAAATCGGGATGCGTAACGGCGAAGAACAAAAGCAGGCGAAATGGCTGCAGTACTATAATCAGGAGCAGGAAGCCGTGGTGTTACCGGCAGCGGGTGTGACGCCTTTTTCTGCGATCCGCAAACGCACAGAAAGCCAGTTTCAACACAAGGTCGCTATCAACTGGCAGCCTAGCGAAAACATCAGCATGTTCCTGCATCGTGCCGAAGCCGTAAAAGGTGGCGGGTTTAACGCCTTCTCTTTTCGTGGTGTTGACGACGAATTGCAGTTCGAGCCGGAGTACACCACCGAGTGGAGTTTTAATATCAAAAGTAACTGGCTCGATAACACGCTGCGCGCCAACTTCTCGGTATTCCGTATGGACGTAACCGATTTTCAGGTGCTGTCGCGGGCGCCGGAGCGCACCACAATCGGTATCGGCGTGACCATTGTTAAGAATGCAGCTGAGGCGATTAGTCAGGGCGTTGAGGGCGATGTGATGTGGCTGGTCAATGACTGGCTGACATTAATCGGCACCATCGGTTATAACGATACCGAATACAAAGAATTTCTGGACAACGAGTGTCCGCCGGACATGAATTCCGACCCGGATTGCGGTGATGTTTCCGGTGAGGCATTTCCCTTCGCGCCGAAGTGGAACAATACGCTGACCGCAAGTGTCCGCTTCCCGATTTTAAATAGCGGGCTTGAGTTCACCGGCAGTGCCACCATTGAACAATACTCCGAGCAGAATCTCGATGTCGATCTCGATCCGAGAAAATTGCAGGAAGGTTTTGAGCGTTACAAGGCCAGCATCGGCCTCGGCCATCCGCAGCAGGGCTGGACGCTCAAACTGATCGGTGAAAACCTTTCCAACAAAGCGACCGGTATCCGCCAGGGTGATTTGTTCGCCGGGGTTTTCGTTGAAATTCCGGAGCAGCCACGCACGATCTACGCGCAGTTTAATATGGAAATCTGAGGATGGCGGCGCGGCCAAAGCGATACCTGCTAAGCCGGGCGGGACTGCTGGCAGCGTTGCTGGTCATATTGGGCGCCTGCGGCGGCAACGGTGGCAGCACAGGCACGGCGGCAGCGATTTCCCGGACCGCCGGTTTTTCCGCCGCCACCTTCGATGAGCCGGGCTTGCCGGTTCGCGATTACTATACCTATATCCCCGCTGGCATGCCGGCGCGGGCACCGCTGGTGGTGTATCTGCACGGCTGCAATCAGGACGCGCCGGATGCAGCCCTCGGTACGCGCTGGCCTGAACTGGCGCAACGCCTCGGATTCGCACTGGTGTTTCCCGATCAGAAGGACCCGAATGAGCAGCAAGCTTCAGCCGGTCAGTTTGAAGATCATCTGTTTGATGGCAACGGCGCCCGCTGCTGGAACTGGTTTCGTCCTGAGCATATCGCCCGGGACGGCGGCGAGGCCGGCACTATCGCCGGCATCACCCGTGTGGTGATGGCCGAACAAGACATCGATCCGAAGCGGGTTTATATCATGGGGATCTCTGCGGGCGGCATCATGGCAGGCACTATGGCCGCAAACTATCCGGATTTATATGCGGCGGTCAGTATTGTCGCCGGTTGCAGCTTCCCCGCCTGTAGTGACGCCAGCGGCCGGCTGGCATACGTGGCGATGGGCGCATTTGCGGCGCGGATGCCGGTTATCGTCTTTCAGGGCACCGCCGATGAAATTCAGCCCTATGCCACCGGCCGCGAAGCGGGCACCCAATGGCTGGGAACGAACGATTATGTCGATGATGGCAGCGCCAACCAGTCGGTGTCTGCGAACCCGTCGAGTACACAAAATCAGGGATTTGATGAGCGCAGTTTTGCCGGTGCGGGTAACATCGGCGATGTGTGTATCCGCAACAGCAACTCGCCCTGCCTTGCGGGCGCGGCCGGCATTGAAGAAAGCTACCCGTATACCGTTGAGCGTTTTCTGGATGCGAACGGCTGTCCGCTGGAGGATTTCTGGACTATCCACGGGCTCGCCCATAATTATCCGGGTGGTAATCCGGAGGGGTCGTTTACCGACCCCTACGGTCCGGATATCACGACGGCTGCCTACAACTTCTTCCTAGCGCAAGCGCGTGGCGGTGTGTTCGAGCTATCGCCGGACAGCTGCCGCTAGGGCGCCCATTCAACGAATTCCCGCGCCTTTTGCTGGCCACCGATAATCCAGCGCGGGGCCGCTTTACCTGTGCCTGAGGACTGCACCTTGGGATGCTTAGCCAGAATACGATCCAATAAGGCCTCGTGTTCGCTGTCGGCGTCGATCATCAGGATATGGTTGCCGCGCTCTAATTCATCTTTGAACTGCTCGAAGTTGCGGTTGGGCTGCTGAATGCCCCACAGTCCGCCTTCCCAGGTGCAGAAGCCCAGCACAACCACCCCCAGAAATACCATCGGCGTCCAGCCCACGGCAGCGGGTATGCCCATCGCCCAGCCTAATGCCACCACAGTTACTGATGCGACGACACCAAGCAACGCACCTTTGAGGGTTGAGTTGACGATATCCTGCTTCATAAAGGGGTGAACTTCGTTGAGCTTGCGGTGCCGGGTGACTCCCGCATCATCTTTACTGAGGACGTGGATTTGCGGTGTGACGACACCGTTAGCTTCCAATTCGGTTTCGATCTCTTCCAGTTCGTCCAGATCGTCGCAGATATAATAAAAACGTTTCATATTGCACCTCACCATCGGTTGGTAAAACCACCGGCGACCTTCGAACACCGAACGAGGCCGGATTCCAGAGTACAACTTTGTTCAGTGTGCGCCTGCGGGCGCAGACCGTCAAATCGCGTTGACAGACCTACGTGATATGACTAACTTCGGCGCTTCCTGAGTAAACCGGACCCGATGATGCAACAACTTTCCGCGCTCGATGCCATGTTTCTGTATATGGAAACAGTCAATACGCCCATGCATATCGGCGGGCTGACGATTCTCGACCCATCGACCGCGCCCGGGGGTACCGTGCGCTTTAAAGATATTATCGATCGCATGGTGGCGATGGCCCCGCTGGCGCCCTATACCCGGCAGCGGTTGGTCGAGGTGCCGATGAATCTCGATTTTCCCTATTGGATCAAAGATCCGCATTTCGACCCTGAATTTCATATCCGACATATCGCACTGCCGGAACCGGGCGATTGGCGGCAGCTGTGCATTCTGGTTTCGCGGATTTTTTCGCGCCAACTCGACCGCAAACGGCCGCTCTGGGAGATGTACATCATTGAAGGCCTAGACCGGGTTGATGGTGTGCCCGAGGGTAGCTTTGCAATGCTGACCAAGATTCACCACGCGGCGATAGACGGTCGCTCCGGCAGCGATATCAGCGCCGCCCTGTCAGATCTGAGTCCGGAGCAGCGGCCGCCCCCCGAGGACAACTGGAAAGCGGACAAAGTACCCAGCGGTATGCAGTTATTGCGGCGCGCGGGACTGACCACCATCAAAAAGCCCAAGGAATTGATCGACGTCGTCAGTGAAGCCGCCCCCAATCTGCTCAGCTACGCGCGCAAATTAATGAAAGGGGAGTTGCGGCGTGGCAGCAAAGTGCCGCGTACACGATTTAATGGCAGCCCTTCACCACATCGCGTGATCAATGCAGAGATATTTCCGCTGGATAAGATCCGCGAGCTAAAGTCGGTGTCCGGCGGAACGGTCAATGATATCTGTCTCGCCATCTGCGCCGGTGCGCTGAGATATTATCTCGATTCAAAAGGCGAATTACCTGAGGAGGCACTGGTCAGCATGTGTCCGGTGAATACCCGTCAGGGTGCCGGATCTGCCAGCGGCGGCAATCAGGTCGGCACCATGGCGGTTAATCTCGCCACAGATATCGCCGATCCCTGGCAGCGTTTGCAGCGGATCAGCGAGAACACCCGTAATAGCAAGGCCACCACCGACGCCATCGGCGCCGATATTATGGCGGACGTGATGCAACTCAGTGGATCATCGCTCGCGGGTCTCGGTGCCCGGGTCGCGACGGCGAATATGTTTGTGAATCGCGCGTCACCGATCTTCAATGCGGTAACAACTAATGTGCCGGGACCGCAGGTGCCGCTGTATATGTTCGGTTCCAGAGTTGTTCATGCCTACGGACTCGGGCCTGCTACCGACGGTATCGGGCTGTTTCATGCAATGACCAGCTATAATGGCGAGCTGGCGATTACTATCACAGCTTGCCGGGTAATGATGCCGGATCCGGAATTTTACGCTGAATGCCTGCGGCGGTCCTACGATGAACTGGTAGCGGCGGCGGAAAGTGCGGGGCGCGTGTCCGCAGCAAAGCCAAAGCGGGTCGCCAAAACAGCGGCAATAAAGAAGCGTGCAGCAAAGGTGAAGCCTAAGAAAGCCAAAGCACGCAAGGCGCTAAGTGCCGGAGTTTAACTATGGGCCGGTTTATTCTCGCGATTGATCAGGGCACGACGAGTTCCCGCGCGCTGATCTTTGATCAGCAAGCGCAGATCGTTGCGGTGGCGCAGCAGGAGTTTCGCCAGTATTTCCCGGATGAAGGCTGGGTCGAACACGATGCCACCGAGATTTGGGAAAGTACGCTGGCGGTGTGTCGTGCTGCATTAGCGAAAGCCTCACTCGATGCCGCGGATATCGCGGTCATCGGTATAACCAATCAGCGTGAAACGACAGTCGTTTGGGACCGTAAAACCGGTGCCCCGATTTACCATGCGATTGTTTGGCAGGATCGCCGCACGGCGGAGGTCTGCCGGGAACTGAATCGCGCCGGTCACGAAGCTGAGATTACCGCTAAAACCGGCCTGTTATTAGATCCTTATTTCTCGGCCTCGAAGGTAGCGTGGATTCTCGATCATGTGGACGGCGCGCGCGCACGTGCAGAAGCGGGGGAGCTTGCCTTTGGCACAGTCGATTGTTGGCTGCTGTGGAATCTGACTGGCGGCGCTTCGCACGCCACCGATGCCACCAATGCCTCGCGCACCCAATTGTTCAATATCATTGATCAGTGCTGGGACGACAAGCTGCTTCGCCTGTTCAATGTGCCTGCGCAGGTATTACCGGAAGTTAAGGACTCGGTCGCAGATTTCGGTAGCACCGTCCCCGGATTATTTGGCAGTAAGATTCCCATCGGCGGAATCGCCGGCGATCAGCAAGCCGCATTAATCGGACAGGCCTGCTTTGAACCGGGCTCAATTAAATCAACCTACGGTACCGGTTGCTTTGTGATGCAGAATACCGGCACCACCCCGTTACATTCGGACAATCGTTTACTTACCACGATTGCCTACCGGATTGATGGTAAGCCGGTATACGCGCTGGAAGGCTCGATTTTTGTCGCGGGTGCCGCAGTGCAATGGCTGCGCGATGGCATCGGCTTAATCGAGCACGCAGAACAGACCGAGGCGATGGCCGCAGCGGCTGATCCGAAACATCAGGTGTATATGGTGCCGGCATTTACCGGTCTCGGTGCGCCCTGGTGGGATCCGGATGCCCGCGGTGCTTTATTGGGCATGACCCGGAATACCGGGCCTGCTGAAATCGTCAATGCCTGTCTGCGCTCGGTATGTTTCCAGACCCGCGACCTGTTACAGGCGATGCAATCAGATGGCTGCGACACGCCGGCGGTACTGCGGGTCGACGGCGGCATGATTAACAACAACTGGCTGCTGCAATGTCTGGCGGACACGCTTGATGTCGCGGTAGAACGGCCGGCCAACACCGAAACGACAGCGACCGGCGCGGCGATGCTCGCTGGTTTGCAATGCGGTATCTGGAAGTCGGTTGAAGAATTGGCCGGGCTTTGGCGCAGCGACTGTGTGGCAAAACCCGCAGCCGATGCCGCTGACCGGGATGCAAAGTATCGCGGCTGGCAAGCTGCCGTTAAACGAATATTGGCTAAACCCGATATCGCCTGAATTTTTCCCGGTGGCTGCCACCAAAATTTAATTCAATAGGAATAAACTATGAAACTCGGAATGTTTTTGGGCTACGCGGCCAAGCAGGTACAACCACAGGTTGAATTAGTGCAACGTGTCGAATCGCTGGGCTTTGATTCGGTCTGGTTCGCGGAGGCTTACGGTGGCGATGCGGTGACGACCGCGACCTGGGCCTTGGCACACACAAACAAGATCAAAGCCGGCACAGCCATTATGCAGGTGCCGGGGCGAACGCCCGCTTGTACGGCGATGACGGCAATGTCGCTGTCTCAGCTTTCGGGGGGGCGCTTTATTCTCGGGCTCGGCGCGTCAGGCCCGCAGGTTGTGGAGGGCTGGCATGGGGTATCCTATAAGAAGCCGATCACCCGTATGCGCGAGTATATTCAGATTGTGAAAGCCATTATGGCGCGCGAAGCACCGGTCAGTTACGACGGCGAGATCTACCAGTTACCGCTGCGCGATGACACCGCAGTGGGACTCGGCAAACCGTTGAAATCCATTCTGCATGCCATTACTGATATTCCGGTATACACCGCATCAGTGACACCCGCCGGCCTTGCCTGTGCCGGTGAAGTGGCGGACGGTGCGATGCCTTTATGGATGAATCCGGACCGCTTTGATATTTACCAGACGGATCTGGAGCGCGGCTTCGCGAAGGCGGGCGGCGGTAAGTCGATGGCTCAGTTCGATCTGGCACCGAGCGCGGTGATCAATGTCGAGAACGATATGAACTTAGCACGAGCACCGGTCAAGCACTTTTTAGCGCTGTATATCGGTGGTATGGGTGCCCGTAAAAAGAATTTCTATAATGATCTGGCAGCCAAGCACGGCTATGGTGATGCGGCGGTCAAAATTCAGGATTTATATCTTGCCGGCGATAAGGAAGCTGCCGCCGCGGCGGTGCCCGATGACTTTGTTGATGAGATATCGCTGGTCGGGCCGAAGGAGCGCATTATCGAGCGCGCGAAAAGCTGGAAAGCCGCGGCAGACCGTGGGGAAATCGGCACACTGATGCTGACTCCGGTGCAGCCCGAAGCGCTGGATGTCGCCGCGGAAGCGTTGCTGTAGGCTGATTGTAAAGCGTTAAGGTATCTGCTGCCCCCCGCCGGCGGGGACAGCGCGATTCAAGAGGCGATTTTTAACACCCAGCACGTCGTCCAATACAATCACCAGTGCCGGCACTAATAGCAGATTAATAAAGGTGGTGACCAATACACCAAAGGCGAGCGAAGTCGCCAGCGGGACGAACATAAAGGTTTCCAGTGACGAATTGAAAATCAGCGGCAGCAGGCCGACGAATGTCGTCAGGCTGGTCAGAACGATCGGCCGGAAGCGGGTCTGACCGGCGTTCAGCGCGGCCTCGCGTAACGGCACACCGGCGGCAACTTCACGGTTGATCTTGTCGACAAGCACCAGACTTGTGTTGATGACGATGCCGCCGAGCGCGACGATGCCGATCAGTGAAAAGATAATCATTTCGATGCCGACCAGAAAGTGGCCGAGCAGGGCA
>JBFJYC010000111.1:0-9850 GCA_041622815.1 Spongiibacteraceae bacterium
CGCCCCCACGCCTCCACCTGAATCTGCCTGACCCGCTCCCGCGTCAGGCCGACCTCGCGGCCAACCTCTTCCAGCGTACTCGGGTCATGCCCGCGCAAGCCGAAGCGCCGCGCCAAAACCTCGCGTTGCTTTTCATTTAGTTCGTCTAGCCAGGCATCGATATTGGCGCTCATGTCGGCATCGACCAGCGCCGCCTCGGGGCTGTCGGTACGATCATCGGCAATCATATCGAGTACCGGCCGCTCCGAATCGCCGCCCATCGGTACATCCACCGACGACACCCTTTCATTTAAGCGCAGCATCTTGCGGACCGTATCGACATGAATGCCGGTAGCGGTGGCGATATCCTCCGCCGTCGGTTCATGGTCGAGTTGTTGCGCCAGCTGCCGTCCGGCGCGCAGGCAGGTATTCATTTCTTTGAGTATGTGCACCGGCAAGCGGATAGTGCGGCTCTGATTCATCAGTCCGCGTTCAATATTTTGCCGGATCCACCAGGTGGCGTAGGTCGAAAAGCGGAAGCCGCGCTCGGGATCAAACTTTTCCACCGCTCGAATCAGGCCGAGATTGCCCTCTTCGATCAGGTCCAGCAGCGTCAAACCGCGGTACAGGTAGCGTCTGGCGATCTTCACCACCAGACGCAAATTGCTTTCGATCATGCGCTGGCGCGCAGCCTGGTCACCGGCTAGTGCCTTGCGTGAAAAGTAAACCTCCTCCTCCGCGGTCAGCAGCGGCGAACGACCGATTTCATTCAGGTACAGCTGGGTGGCATCGAGCTGGCGCGCAGACTTGGACGCCGCCACCGATTCACTGAGCAGCAACGCGTCGGTATCGGTTTCCGCGACGTCATCGTCTATATCGCTATCGTCGTCCGTCACCGACAGCCTTTGTATTGCTTCGTCTGCGATCGACTCACCGGCTTCGGCACCGGTCATCACCAAATCGAGCAAGGCATCGATACTGGGCGCGTCGCCGGGCAATATTCCGGTTGAGGTTTCTTCGCTGGTGTGCGGCGGCTTTAATTCGGAGGGTGGCAGCCCCGCCGCGCGTTTCGCGGATCGGGAGGATGGCTTCAGCACAGTGGCTGTCGGCATAGAGCGGCCCTTTACAAACTACTCAAAACTACTTTCGCGGCAATAAGCGCATCGGATCCAGCGGCTTACCATCGCGTCGCACTTCAAAGTGCAGCTTCGGTGAATCGGTACCGGTATCGCCGATTCTTGCGATACGCGCACCCGCTTTAACCTGCTGCCCTTCTTTCACCAGGATACGGCTATTGTGTCCGTAAGCACTCAGGTAACCACCGTCGTGTTTTACAATAATCAACTTGCCGTAACCGGCAAGCCCCGAACCGGCATACACAACCGTTCCTCCGGCGCTTGCGCGTACAGGCTCTCCGATCGCGCCGCCAATATCAATACCATTGTGCTCGGTTCCATTGCGCGTATAGCCACGCACAACTTCTCCCGTCGCCGGCCACCGCCATTTGTAATCGGCGTGACGGGCAACCGGCATAGCTTTTTTCGGCGCCGAAGCGACCGGTTTTTTTACCGGTGTACGCGGCGTTGATGCCTTGTCAGGTGCTCTCGAAACAGCCGACCCCGGACGCGCTTCCGCAAAATCTGACAACCGTAATTGTTGCCCGGGATAGATTGTGTAAGGCGGACTGATGCCGTTGGAACGCGCCACAATTTTATAATCGAGGTAGTGACGCCAGGCGATTGAAAATAACGTATCGCCTTTTTTTACAGTGTAAAGTGACGGCCGTAACGCCGGCGGCACACGCGCCGGCTGGGTATATTGGTAATCCGGTTTTAAAATACAAGCACTCAAAAACGGTAACAGCAGCATGATCAAACCGGCACAAATCCGCGCAAAATGACCACGGTTTTTTTTTGCGGGCCGGCACGCGGGCGGCGCCTCAGCCGCTGTCTTGCCAACACAGCGAGTGGCAAAATTAGCGGGGTTGTCTGACACTACTTTTTGCATCAGCAGGCGCTAACCGGTTCTCAAAATAAGTGTAAATTAGAATTAAAAGTATTCACTTAATGCGAAATCAATCTAAAAATATTTTTGCAGAACGGCAACATATTGATCTCATGCGGGTTTTTTAGAGCCTATTCGTTCCAATAACAATACCAGAATCAAACCTGCGAGTGCGCACAGCAGCGCGATACCGAGTTGCGGCGCACCGACTTGCGCCTGAAACACCGCCGGCAACACATTTTCTGTCGCGACAGTGCCGCCGTCCATCACTTCAATCTGCCACGGCCAGATAATCGCTAACGAGCCGACTAACACACCACCCAAGAATGCCATCATCACCCGCTCGTAATGCATCAGCAACCAACTGAGAATGCGTGAAAAAGCCAGCAAGCCGCAAACACAGCCGGCGGCAAAAATAATCAGCACGCTAAAATCGAAACTTTTAATCGCCGCGATCACCGGCACATAGAGACCGAGCAATAGCAGTATGAAGCTACCCGAGATGCCCGGCAGAATCATCGCGCATATCGCGAGCGCGCCACCGCCGAATATCGTCAACGGCGTCATCTCCAGCTGCGGTCCTGAAATATTGGCCAGCACCAGCATCGCGGCGATACCGAGCACAAACATCGCGCTGAGCAGCGCGTCGAAACGGCCGAGGCCCCGCATCAGCACCACGCTGGAGGCAATAATCAGCCCCATAAAAAACGCCGCTAACAGAATGGCCTGCGTTTCCAGCAGATGATGAATCACCTGTGACAGGGTCAGGACACTGGTCACAATGCCGAGTAATAGCACCGCAATAAAATTGCCATTGACATGCTGCCAGGCGGCGGCGAAGCCGTCGCTGAACAATAGCTTGATCGCCCGCAGATCGACCTGCGCAATCGTCTCTACCAACTCGGTATAGATACCGGTAATAAAGGCAACTGTTCCGCCGGACACCCCCGGTACCACATCGGCGGCACCCATCCCGATACCTTTCAAATACACCAGCAACCAATCAATCGCGTTGCGTGGTACTGCAAGCTCGCTATGTGGCTCAGTCACGCGACCACGCCCGAGACCAGCGGCACAAAAATGACCGGCTCATGGGCGATACACTCGACCCGCTCGCCGCGGCGCTGGTAAACGCAAAGCTGCTGCCTGTTGTGATTACCCACCGGCACCACCAGGCGTCCGCCATCGGCCAGTTGCGCCAGCAGTTCCGGCGGCACCTGCTCCGGTGCGGCGGTTGCCATAATGGCGTCAAACGGCCCGCGCAACGGCCAGCCGAAACCACCATCCGCGTGTTTAAAATGCACATTGCGCACACCGAGCTTGCGCAGTCGCGTACGCGCCTGATCCAGCAACGGCAAAATACGCTCGACGCTGTAAACCTTATTTACCAGAAACGACAACACCGTTGTCTGATAGCCGGAGCCGGTGCCGATTTCCAGCACCCGTTTGGGCCTGGTCTGGATCAGCAGCTCAGTCATGCGGGCGACGATATAGGGTTGCGACAAGGTCTGGTTATAGCCGATCGGCAGCGACGCATCTTCATAGGCGCGCTGTGACAGCGCCTCATCCAGAAACAAATGCCGCGGCACCGAGCGCATCACATCGAGCACCTTGTCATCGCTAATACCCTGCTCGCGCAGCCGCTGCACCAGACGCTCGCGGGTGCGCTGCGAGGTCATACCGATACCGCGATTTACATCAGTCTGTTTCATCAACTACGTCCTATGGAGCAGAAACCAATAGTGCCACCGCTTGTGCGGCGATGCCTTCCTTTCTGCCGGTAAAACCGAGCCCTTCACTGGTCGTCGCCTTGACACCGACCTGCCCGGCTGAAACCTTCAGATCCTCCGCGATCGCCATCCGCATCGCATCAATATGCGGCGCCATGCGCGGCGCCTCGGCGATGATCGTGATATCGACGTTACCGACCGCATAGCCCTCGTCGCGCAGCAACCGGCGCACATGGCGCAGCAGCTCGCGACTATTGATATTTGCATATTGCGGATCGGTGTCGGGAAAATGCTTGCCGATATCGCCCAGCGCCAGCGCCCCGAGCAGGGCATCGCAGAGCGCGTGCAGCGCCACATCGCCGTCAGAATGCGCGACCATGCTGAATTCGCAGGCAATCTCGACGCCGCCCATATGAATCGCTTCGCCCGGTGCCAGCCGGTGCACATCAAAGCCCTGTCCCACACGTACCGGCATTAGCGACGCCCCCGCAGCAGAAATTCAGCCAGCCGCAAATGCGCCGGCAGCGTAATCTTTATATTATCCGGCGAGCCGGCGACCACCAGCGGCTGATAGCCGGCGATTTCCGCCGCCATCGACTCATCTGTCACCACGCTGCCGCTTTGCAAGGCCGCGGCGAGGCATTCCCGCAACAGACCAAACCGGAAAATCTGCGGCGTCTGCGCGCTCCACAGCTTGCTGCGATCGACGCTGGCAAGAATATTATTGTGAACATCGCAGCGCTTGAGGGTATCGGCCACCGGCAGTGCCAGCAGACCACCGACGTCATGATTTTTGATGCTTTTCAGTAATCGATGGACATCGACCAGATCAATACAGGGTCGCGCCGCATCGTGTACCAGCACCCAATCGTTGTCGGCGGCGACTTCTGACAGCGAGTCC
Source organism: Spongiibacteraceae bacterium (assembly GCA_041622815.1). Taxonomy (GTDB): domain Bacteria; phylum Pseudomonadota; class Gammaproteobacteria; order Pseudomonadales; family Spongiibacteraceae; genus JBFJYC01. Next base: position 4,615 of record JBFJYC010000111.1, read on the forward strand.
AGCGCCGCCAGTACCGAATCTGCCCGCTCCTGCCCGCCGGTCACCGTCTGCACCCGCTCGTCCGCTGCCGCCGCCAGATTCTGCCAGCGGCAATCGTCGGCAGACAGTGCAACCGTTAATCCGCTCAGACCGGGAATGGCCAGTAATGCATCGATGCTGTGTTGAATAACCGGCTTATCGATCAGCCGCAGATATTGCTTGGGAATCGCCTCACCAAATCGTTTACCGCTGCCGGCCGCCGGCATGACGCCCCAAAGTCTGGCAGTGCTCATCCGGTATTACTCATGCGTATCCGGCTTGTCATCGACGACCATGTAAAAGGTTTCACCCTTTTTGATCATGCCGAGCTCCGAACGCGCCATATGTTCTATACCGCGGGTCCCCTGCTTCAGATATTCAACCTCATTCAACAGCTGCTGGTTGCGTTTCTCGAGGGCTTCGATATGGCTTTGTTGCTGTTCGATGCGGCGGCTGAGCGCGGTGACCTCCTCCAGACTGCCCTCACCGAACCAGACCCGCATCTGCAAACCCAGCAGGATAACCACCAGCACCAAGGTCAGCCGGGTGGTCGGGGAACGCAGACTGAAGCCGCCGGGCATCGAACTTGTCAGGCCAGCTGTTTGAATTCTGCCCGGCCACGGTAAGCCGCATCAGCTTCCACTTCGATGCGCAGCAAACGGTTGTACTTTGCGACACGGTCGCTGCGACACAGCGAACCGGTTTTAATCTGACCGGCACCGGTAGCCACCGCCAGATCGGCAATCGTTGTATCTTCGGTTTCGCCCGAGCGGTGCGAGATCACGGCGGTATAGCCCGCTTCCTGCGCCATATTGATCGCGTTCAGGGTCTCGGTGAGCGAGCCGATCTGATTGAACTTAATCAATATCGAGTTCGCCACACCGTCATCAATGCCGCGCTTGAGAATATCGGTATTGGTCACAAACAAATCATCGCCGACCAGCTGCGTGGTCTCGCCGATCAATTCGGTCAGTATCGCCCAACCGGCCCAGTCGCTTTCGTCCATGCCATCTTCAATAGAGATAATCGGATAGCGTTCGGTGAGTTCTTTAAGATACTGCGCGAATTCAGCGCTATCAAAATCACGTCCCTCACCGGAGAGGTGATAACGTCCGTCCCGATAGAATTCTGAGGCGGCGCAGTCAAGCGCCAGCGTTACGTCTTCACCGAGTTTATAACCGGCGTTGGCAACCGCTTCGGCGATGCATTCCAGCGCGGCTTCGTTCGACGGCAGGTCGGGAGCAAAACCACCTTCATCACCGACCGAGGTGGACAGGCCGCGTGCCGATAGCACCGCTTTCAGGGCATGGAAAATTTCCGCGCCCTGACGCAGCGCGTCGGCGAAGTTCGCAGCGCCGACCGGTTGAATCATAAATTCCTGGATATCGACATTGTTGTCGGCGTGCTCGCCGCCGTTGATGATGTTCATCATCGGCACCGGCATCGAATAGCGGCCGGTACTGTCGTTGAGCTCAGCGATATGCTGGTACAAAGGCATGCCTTTATCCATCGCCGCCGCACGCGCCGCCGCTAATGAGACCGCAAGAATAGCATTGGCGCCGAGATTGCTTTTGCTGTCGGTGCCGTCCAGATCGAGCATGCACTGGTCGAGCGCGGCCTGATCATTGGCATCGAGCCCGAGCAGGGCATCGCGGATCGCACGGTTGATATTGGTCACGGCATTTAACACGCCCTTGCCGTTGTAGCGTTTTTTATCGCCGTCGCGCAGCTCCAGGGCCTCGCGGGTACCGGTGGACGCACCGGAAGGTGCGCAGGCAACGCCGACCGCGCCACCCTCCAGCTCTACCTCGGCCTGCACGGTCGGATTACCGCGCGAATCGAGAATTTCAAAACCCCTGATATCTACAATATCGGACATTCACAAACTCCAGTGTGTTGCATAGAAAACCTGATGCCGGACTGTTGCCCGGCGCGCCGCTCAGCTGATCACCAGCTCCGGTTGTGCTTTGACCCAGTCGTCGAGACTCTTCATCTGTGTCAGAAATGATTCCAGCAGCGCTAGTGGCAGGGCACTCGGGCCATCGCAAAGCGCGGTATCAGGATCCGGATGCGCTTCGATAAACAGGCCGCCGAGACCGACTGCGATACCGGCACGGCTCAGTTCCGCTACCTGACGCCGGCGACCACCGGATGCGGCACTGCCAGCATCGCGACACTGCAGGGCATGGGTCGCATCAAATATTAACGGCGCGCCGCCGCTGATCTCTTTTTGAATCCGAAAGCCGAGCATATCGACCACCAGATTGTCGTAGCCGAAATTACTGCCACGCTCGCACAACATCACCCGCTCGTTGCCGCACTCGGCAAACTTCTGGACGATATTGCCCATCTGCTCGGGGCTGAGAAACTGGGGTTTTTTGATATTGATGGCCGCACCGGTTGCCGCCATGGCCGCGACCAGATCGGTTTGCCGGGCAAGAAAAGCCGGCAATTGAATAATATCGCAGACCTCCGCCACCGGCGCCGCCTGCTCTGGCGTATGCACGTCCGTAATCAGCGGCACACCAAACTGGGTTTTGACCGCCTCAAAGATTTTCAGACCCTCTTCCATGCCGGGACCGCGGAATGAATGTATCGAGGAGCGATTGGCCTTATCGAAAGAGGCTTTAAATACGTAGGGAATGTTGAGTTTGCTGCAGACTTCGCTGAATTTCTCAGCGGTTCGCAAAGCCAGATCACGGGACTCAAGGACGTTCAGACCGCCAAACAGGACCATCGGCAGGTCATTCGCGATCTCGAAGTCCGCAACCGCGACGCGCCGATGCTTCATGCTTCCGTCGCCCGGCGCTCCGGCGCAACACCCGCGGTGGCGTGTCCGGCAATAGCCGCTTTAATAAAGCCGGTGAACAGCGGGTGACCACCACGGGGTACCGAGGTGAACTCCGGATGGAACTGGCAACCGACAAACCAGGGATGGTCCTTCAGCTCGACAATTTCGACCAAGGCGTCATCTTCTGACCAGCCGGCAATCGACAGACCGCCGTCGCGCAGGCGCGGCACATAGTTCGAGTTCACTTCATAGCGATGGCGGTGACGTTCGGTGACCGTATCGCTGCCATAGGCCTCGCGCACGCGGGAGCCTTCAACCAATTTGCAGACCTGACCGCCGAGACGCATGGTGCCGCCGAGGTCGGATTCTTCGTCGCGTTGCTCTATCGCACCTTCGCCATTGGTCCACTCGGTGATCAGGGCGACCACGGGGTGGGGTGAGGCGACATCAAATTCGGTGCTGTTGGCGCCCTCCAGACCGAGGATATTGCGCGCAAATTCGATCACAGCAACCTGCATACCCAGACAGATGCCGAGGTAGGGAATATTGTTCTCGCGGGCAAAGCGGACCGTTTCAATCTTGCCCTCAACACCGCGATTGCCGAAACCACCGGGTACCAGAATACCGTCGACACCGGCGAATACGCGGTTGCCGTCGGATTCGACCTGTTCGGAATCGATATAGCGGATCTTGACCCGGGTGCGGGTCACGATACCGGCATGGATCAGGGCTTCGTTCACTGATTTATAGGCATCGATCAGGTCCATGTACTTGCCGACCATAGCGATGCAGATCTCGCGTTCCGGATACAGGTGGCCGTCGACCACCGCGTTCCAGTCTGACAGGTCCGCCGGCGGGCACTCGAGACCGAAGCGCTCGATAATAAAGCTGTCCAGCCCCTGATTACGCAATAAGGACGGAATCCGGTAGATGGTGTCGACATCCGGCAGCGGGATAACCGCGCGGGACTCAACATTGGTAAACAGTGCGATTTTGGCACGGGAGCTCTCGTCCACACTCTGTTCGGAGCGGCATAGCAACACATCCGGCTGCAGACCGATGGAACGCAGTTCTTTCACCGAGTGCTGGGTCGGCTTGGTTTTGGTTTCGCCGGCGGTGGCGATATAGGGCACCAGCGTCAGATGCACCAGCATCGCGCGGCTAACGCCGAGCTCAACTTTGAGCTGACGCGCGGCTTCGAAAAACGGCAGCCCCTCGATATCGCCGACGGTGCCGCCGATCTCAACAATAGCGATATCAGCATCGCCGACACCGGCATAGACCCGGCGCTTAATTTCATCGGTAACGTGGGGAATAACCTGCACCGTGCCACCGAGATAGTCACCGCGGCGCTCGTTGCGCAGCACGGTTTCATAGACCCGGCCGGTGGTGAAGTTATTGCGGGCGCTCATCCGGCATTTAGAAAAACGCTCGTAATGCCCCAGATCGAGGTCGCTCTCGGTACCGTCTTCGGTAACAAATACTTCGCCATGCTGAAACGGGCTCATGGTGCCCGGATCGACATTGATATAGGGGTCTAGTTTGAGGATGGTGACCTTGAGGCCACGGGCTTCCAGCAGTGCCGCCAGCGAGGCGGAAGCGATACCCTTCCCAAGCGAGGAAACGACGCCACCAGTAACAAAAATTAAGCGCGCCATATCAGTAATTTAGCCGGTTGATGAGACGTTGAGGTGAGGGGCTTAGCAGCGCAGAAGTTTAGCAGAAACACCTAACCCAAACAAACGCAAACCGGCCGCCGCTCTGGTACAATCGCGCCCGCCAGTCAGTGACACTTTTCAGGAATTTCATGCAACCGATGCTTAATATCGCCCTGCGCGCCGCGCGCAAGGCGGGGGACATAATCGTTCGCGCTTCCGAGCGCCTGGACCGGGTCAATATCCACAGCAAGGGTCTGAACGACTTTGTAAGCGATATCGACCGCGAGGCCGAAGACAAAATTATCGAGATGCTGAGCTCCACCTACCCGGACCACAGCTTTCTGGGTGAGGAGTCCGGCGATTCCGGTGCCGCCAAGAGCGATTACCAGTGGGTGATCGACCCCATCGACGGCACCACCAATTTCCTGCGCGGCCTGCCCCATTACGCGGTGTCACTGGCCTGCCTGTATAAAGGCAAAATCGAGCATGCGGTCATCATCGACCCGTCGCGGCAGGAAGAGTTCACCGCCAGCCGTGGCCACGGCGCCCAGCTCAATGGCAAACGCATCCGGGTCAGCAACCGGCCCTCGTTGGAGGGCGCGCTGTTTGCCACCGGCATTCCCTATAAAGGCCGCAATGAACACTGCATGGCTGCCTATATGGACAGCCTGCAGGCCGTCGCCGGAGAATCGGCCGGCTTGCGCCGCGCCGGTGCCGCCGCGCTGGATCTGGCCTATGTCGCCGCCGGGCGGGTGGACGGTTTCTGGGA
>JBFJYC010000112.1:0-9755 GCA_041622815.1 Spongiibacteraceae bacterium
CTGAAAGCGCTCTCCAACGATATACAGAAAAACCTGCAGGCACCGCTGGCCGGCATCCGTGATTGTCTGTTGGAAGAGGGCCTGCCCGATGTCGACGTGCAGGCCTGGGTGCGCACCGGTGATACGCCGCAGGCCGAGCGCGCCAGGGCAGTCAAGGTGCCGCCACATATTCTGGTGACTACGCCGGAGTCCGCTTACATCCTGTTGACCAGCGAATCCGGTCGTAAATTACTCAAGACCGTCCGTACCGTCATCGTCGATGAAATTCATGCCTTGGCGGGTAATAAGCGCGGTGCCCATCTGGCGCTGACGCTGGAGCGGCTCGATGCCTTAACACCACACCCGCTGACGCGGGTTGGCTGTTCGGCCACCCAGAAGCCGATTGAACATATGGCGAAGTTTCTGGTCGGCGCCCGGGATGTGCGTTGCACGATTGTTGATACCGGCCACAGCCGTCAGCGTGATCTGGCACTGACTCTGCCCGGATCGCCGCTGGAAGCGATCATGGCGAATGAAGTGTGGGAAGAGGTCTACGATAAGTTGGCGGCGCAAATTAATACGCATTCGACAACGCTGGTATTTGTGAATACCCGGCGCCTGGCCGAGCGCGTCGCCAAGCATCTGGGTGAACGCCTCGGTGATGAACATGTCACCTCCCACCACGGCAGCCTCGCCAAAGAGCACCGGCTGCGCGCGGAGCAGCGACTGAAAGCCGGCGAGTTGAAATGTCTGGTCGCGACCGCTTCGCTGGAATTGGGTATCGACATCGGCGATATCGATTTGGTGTGCCAACTCGGCACACCGCGGGCTATCGCCGCCTTTCTGCAAAGAGTCGGGCGTTCGGGGCACAGTATCGGACAGGTGCCCAAGGGCCGGCTGTACCCGCTGTCGCGGGATGACCTGGTGGAATGTACCGCCTTGCTGCATGCCGCCGCGCGGGGCGAACTCGATCGTATTCATATTCCCGACGCGCCGCTCGACGTGTTGGCTCAGCAAATTGTGGCCGAGGTCGCCGGTGCCGAAGAGTGGGATGTCGCGGCGCTTTATGACAGTTGTCAGCGTGCCTGGCCGTATCGCGACCTGGGTCGCGAACGGTTTGACGAAGTGCTGCAAATGCTGGCTGACGGTTACACCACGCGGCGTGGCCGGCGCGGCGCGTATCTGCACTTAGACGCGGTGAACGGCAAAGTCCGTGCCCGTCGCGGTGCGCGACTGACCGCATTGACCAATGGCGGTGCTATTCCCGATATGTTCGATTGCGAAGTGCTGATGCTGCCGGAAAGTCTCAAGGTCGGCACATTAAATGAAGACTTTGCGATCGAGTCGTTGCCGGGTGATATATTCCAGCTCGGCAATACCGCTTATCGCATTTTGAAAGTCGAGCAGGGCAAGGTCTTTGTGGAGGATGCGAAGGGGCAACCGCCGAATCTGCCGTTCTGGCTGGGCGAGTCACCGGGTCGCACCGATGAGCTCTCGGCGGCGGTATCAGATTTACGGGCCAGGCTCGAAAACAAGCTGGCCGACGGCATGTCGGCAGCTGAACTATGGCTGCAGGATGAATACGCCATTGATACAAGCGCTGCACAGCAACTCGTGCACTACTTGGCGGGTGCCCGCGCCGCGCTGGGACTGCTGCCGACGCAGAAGCGAATCGTGTTTGAGCGGTTTTTCGACGAAACCGGCGATATGCATCTGGTGATCCACTCGCCGCTGGGTTCGCGTCTGAATCGCGCCTGGGGACTGGCACTGCGCAAGCGCTTCTGCCGCAAATTTAATTTTGAACTGCAGGCGGCGGCGCTCGAGGACAGCATTATTATTTCCTTGTCGGAGAGCCACAGTTTTCCGATTGATGAACCGGCCGCCTACTTAAATTCTGCAACCGTGCGCGATGTGCTGGTACAGGCACTAATCGATGCGCCGATGTTTCCGACCCACTGGCGCTGGACCGCTTCGATCGCACTGGCGATCAGACGCAATCATAATGGCCGCCGTGCACCTGCCTATTTTCAGCGCAACGATTCCGAAGACCTGATGGCGGCGGTATTTCCCGACCAGATTGCCTGCGCCGAGAACATTACCGGTCGCCGCGAGATTCCCGATCACCCGTTAGTGGCGCAGGCGATTGATGATTGTCTGCACGATTTAATGGATATCGGGGGATTGGAGAATTTATTGCGTGCCCGTGAAGCCGGCGAGGTCGAAATCATCGGCCGCGAGCTGACCGAGCCGTCACCATTGGCGGCGGAGATTCTGGGCGCGCGGCCCTATGCGTTTCTGGATGATACCCCGGCGGAGGAGCGCCGTGCATTGGCGGTGCAGTCGCGCCGCTTTATCGACCCAGTGGAGGCCGCCGATTTGGGGCGTCTGGATAGTGCTGCGATTGACCGCGTTCGCGCGGAAGCCTGGCCTGATTGTCGTACCGCGGACGAGTTACATGACGCGCTAGTGGTGTTGGGTTTTATTGCCGAGCGCGAAGGCGAGCGCGGTAATATCAGCAGCGCGGCCGATGAGGGCCCGCGTTTTAATCTGAGTTGGTGTAGCTTCTTTGAAGAGCTCGTGGATGCAGGCCGAGCCGCGGCCATTGAGATTGGCGGTGAGCACATTTGGGTGGCCACCGAGCGCCGCAAGGATTTTGATGACTTGTTAAGCGGCGAGGATGAGCGGGTCGCCGGTGCAATGCGCGAAATTATCCGTTCGCGCTTGGAGGGCTTGGGCCCCGTCACGAGCGTAACAATCGCGGCAAGTTTTGCTGCAGAGCCCGCCAAGGTCGAATGCGCTTTGCTGGCGCTGGAAGGCGAGGGTTTTGTACTGCGCGGTGCCTATACCTCGCCCGAAGCGGCGGAATGGTGCGAACGCCGGCTTTTGGCCCGTATCCATCGTTACACAGTGAAGCGTTTGCGCAGCGAAATAGAGGCGGTGGCGCCGGCGATGTTTATGCGTTTCTTACTACACTGGCAAGGTGTAAGTGACAGGGGTGATGGCCCCGAAACTTTGCGTGCGGTGGTTGAACAGCTGGAGGGCTATTCCGCTGCGGCAGGCAGTTGGGAGAGCGATATTTTACCGGCGCGGCTGCGGGGCTTTTCGCCGTCGATGCTGGACGAGTTATGTGCGATGGGCGGTTGCACCTGGCTGCGGTTGAATCCGCGCGCTTCCGCCGATGAGAAAAAAACATCGCCGTTGCGCAATACCCCCGTGGCGCTGCTCGACCGCATGTCTCTGGCATACTGGCGCGCCGGACAGATAGCGACCGCACCGCTGCTTACGGCTAACGCCACTATTACGCTGGCATGCCTGCAACAACACGGCGCGCTGTTTTTCCCCGACCTGGTGGTCCATACCGGCTTATTGCGCACACAGCTTGAAGATGCGCTCGGTGAATTGGTGAACTGGGGGTTGGTGACGGCGGACAGTTTTGCCGGGCTGCGGGCTCTGGTAATGCCGGCGGCTAAACGCGCCGGCTTCAGCCGCGGGCGACGCGGCCGTAAGCCGGCACCTTCAGGGTTTGAGCGGGCCGGCCGCTGGAGTACTTTGCCGGCGCCGCCACCGCATAGTCCCGCGGACGCGCTGGAGCATATCGCCTGGGTATTACTGCGCCGCTATGGCGTAGTGTTCCGAAAAATACTGGAGCGCGAATCGGGTTTGCCGCCCTGGCGCGAATTACTGCGTGTGTATTGGCGCATGGAGGCGCGCGGTGAAATACGCGGCGGACGCTTTGTGCAATCCGTCTCCGGCGAGCAGTTTGCGTTACCGGATGCGGTGGCCGATTTGCGCAGCGTGGCTAAGCGGTCGGGCAACGCGGATGATGTGGTTATTTCCGCCGCTGACCCGCTTAATCTGGTCGGGATAATACTCCCCGGTGAAAAAATTCCGGCCCTGCGCAATAACCGGATTTTGTTGCGTGGTGGTGTGCCGATCGCCTGCACCAGGGGCGAAGGGTTGCAATCGCTGGGCAATGAGCTGCCGGGTGAAGATATCCGCGCGATATTTTTACGGGCCCGTTCGGGTGTCCGAAAGCCGCCCCGCCGGCGGCAATGGCAGGCGCCACCTACTCTGCAATAAGCGATTTGCCGCAGTGCCGCGGTCACATCGCTGCTGAAACACGTTAATATCCCGCCGTTGTTTCACTACAGCTAAGGCAGCCGCGTGCTCAAAAAAGTACTCATCATAATCATCGCAGTGCCGGTATTGGCGTGGCTCGGGTTTCATGGCTGGCTGATGACGCAGCCGGAAGACTTCAGGGCGATGATTCGCGGCATGTCGACCCGGGAGTTTGCCCGTGTCGCAACAGAACACTTCAGTCCGCCGGATACCACCGATCACGCCGGATATGGTCGTCGCAACTACCCCGGTCGCGGACATTCACCCTGGGTCATCCGCAGCAATCTTGATGAGCATCCGCGGATGCTGCAGCTGGCATTGGCGCCCGGCTACTGGCTCTCTTATTTCACCTCTGAAGGTATCCCTTATCAGTTTTGGCAGGGTGATATCACGTTCGCTGGCCCGGCCTACAATACCCGTCATGGAGAGCAGCCGCAGAGTAACGGCCGCGCGTTTTTCCGTTTTTCAAAAAGTAAAATCAACTGGTTGTTAAAGGCCGACGGTGTGTGGCAACCGGCGCAGTTTGAATACGCCGGGCACAGCATGATTGACGGTGGCGCGTCCGTGCGCATGCATTACCAGCTGTCCTTTGGTGGTGCCCGGGTCAGCTTGCGCGAAACTCCGGATATTGTCGCCAATGCAGCGGTCACCGGGTTAAAGCGACATTTTGAAGTTGTCAGTAACCCGACCGGTGTTTCGGTTGCCGTCGCGCTACCTGAGACGGGGACGGGGCAGGAAACCGACGGTACGATTATCGAAGGTGTACCCACCTGGTTGCGGTTAAACCAAAAGCACACCGAAATCACCCACTGGTTCAGCGAACCACAGATCAATATTCAGCCTTCGCCGCAGCAGGCCGGCGGGTCGGCTGCAGAAAATCTGATCGCGGGCAGCGACTGCCTTAGCTGTCACAATCCGCAGGAGCGTGTGTTGGGCCCCTCCTGGCAGGAGATCGCTACACGATATGCGGACGAGGTAGATCGTAAAGCGGCCGTTGCGAAGCTTGCGCAAAGAGTAATCAAAGGCGGTGCCGGTGAATGGGGCGAACAGTTGATGACGCCGCATACCGATCTCCCGCTAGCAGATGCCGAGCGCATGGTGGCGAGTATTCTTCAGACGGAACAGGAAGAGGGCGCGTTGCCGCCGTCGGTTGTCGCCTTTCGTGAGCAGCATAGCTATACCTACGATGCGTCTTCGGACGAGCCACCTGCAACATTGCATCCGGCGTTAAGTGTCAGATCACTCGGGGTGCCCGGCTTCGAGCCCGCGGTCGGTGGTCTGGCGTTGACTGACGATGGCCGTCTGGCGGTTGCCAGTTGGGACCGTGACGGCTCGGTCTTTCTGCTCGACGGCTGGCAAGACGGGCAGGTTTTAACTGTTAAGCGCATTGCCGAAGGCCTGCATGAACCGTTGGGGCTGGTATCTGTCGACGGCGATTTGTATGTGATGCAGAAGCAGGAACTGACCCGCCTGATTGATAACGATACCGATGCAATCATCGATGAGTACCGGGTGGTCAGCGACGATTGGCAAGCCAGCGCCAACTTTCATGAGTTCGGTTTCGGTCTTAAAGAGCACGATGGCTGGCTTTACGGCGGACTTTCGGTGTGCGTACTCAACGGCGGTAAAAGCTGCGCCGATCAACTCGAACACAGGGGGCGTATTTTCCGGGTGAACACTGCCACCAACCAACTCGAGTTTGTTGCGAAAGGTCTACGTACTCCAAACGGCATGATGATTTCCGCGGATGGCGATATTTTCGTCACCGACAATCAGGGCGACTGGCTGCCTGCCAGCAAGCTGGTTCATATCACGCCGGGCAGCTTCCATGGTTGGCGTGCGCCCGCGGATCGCGACCGTAAGATGGCGAATCCCAAGCCGCCTGTTTTGTGGTTGCCTCAAAACGAAGTCGGTAATTCACCCAGTGAGCCGCTGCAGCTGGATAGCGGGCCTTACAAAGGACAGATACTCTTTGGTGATATCTACAACGGCGGTATCAAACGCGCCAATTTAGAAAAAGTAAACGGGCAGTGGCAGGGCGCCGTACTTCATTTCAGCGGTGGTTTGCAGGCTGCAGTAAACCGGATGCTGGCGACGCCGGATGGCGAAATTATTGTCGGGCAAATCGGTAATCCCGGTAACTGGGGTGAGGTAGGCAAGCGCTGGTTTGGCCTGGAGGTCCTGAAATTTACTGACGCTGAAGCGTTCGAACCGTTTGCAATGACAGCGACGGAGCGCGGATTTAAAGTCGAGTTTACACAGGCGCTGGCCCCCGGATTTATGCCGGCAGCAGACGATCTCGTCGTTTTTCAGTGGCGCTATTTTCCGTCGCAAATGTACGGCGGGCCAAAATACGATATGTCAGAGCTTGTTGTCGGTGCGCCGACGCTGTCAGACGACCGTAAGACGCTGGAGTTTGCAGTCGCCGGGCGCAGCCCCGGCCACGTTGTCTATCTGCGATTGAGTGATCGGTTCAGGTCAGCTCAGGGGCAAAGCCTGTGGGTAAGCGAGGCCTGGTATACCCTCAACGAAATACCCCGCGCGAAGTCGCAAGCGGCGCCTAAGAAACGAGCGGCGAAAAGTCAGTGGCAAAATCTGTTTGACGGCGAGACGTTCAACGGCTGGCGCAATTACGGCGCTGAGCCCGGTGCACCGGTAAAGGGCTGGGAGATAGAAGACGGCGCCATGAAGATGGTTCGCGCGACCAGCTTTGGCCGCTTTGTATTAAATTTCCTGAATCCCTTCACGGATACGCCCCTGCTCGATCTGATGACTGAGCGTAAATTCGGTAACTTCGCACTGTCGATCGATTGGAAAATAGCGCCCGGTGGCAACAGCGGGATTTTCTATCTGGTACCCGATGACAGTGCGCGCGTACCCTGGAAGCTTGGCTTGGAAATGCAGGTGCTGGATAACGAGGGCCATAAGGACGGCCAGATCACATCCCACCGGGCCGGTGACTTGTATGATTTAAAGGCTTCGATCAAAGAGACTGTCCGCCCAGTGGGCGAGTGGAATTCGGCGCTGATCCGGGTACAGGGCGACCACATCCAACATTTTTTGAACGGCGTGAAAGTGATTGATATTCGTCGCAGCGGGCCGGAATGGGATGCAATGCTGGCGAACAGCAAATTTGCAGATCGCAAGGGCTACGGCCAGGCAGAGCGCGGGCATATTGTGTTACAGGATCATGGCGACCACGTGTGGTACCGCAATATCCGGATTAAAGAGCTGCCGTAGCGGTAAAAACGAAGATTTTATAAATTCAGTAGTTTGGTCAGTTCCGCGGTTTGTTCGCGGCACTGGTCCATCAACTCAATCAAATCGAACCATTTTAAGCCAAGCTGCTCCCATGCCGCTGCCTCGATCGGTGGCGCCTCGGACAGATCTTCGCTTTCATGGGCGGATAAAATCGCCACGGTATTGGCGATATGGACTGCCATGAGCAGGTCAGAGGGCTTGTCGTGCTGCAGTGGTGCATGATGGTGGTCAATGCATTCGATGATGGTGTCCGGCAGTTCCCACAGGCGTGCGAGTTCGGCACCGATATCGGTGTGATCAAACCCCAGCAACTCGTTTTCGGTCTGGTAGTTCAGAATGCCGTCATAGGCCTCCCGCGATGCTTCCAGTGCCTTGATAGATTGTTCCGGTTGGTAAGCGAACATCACCAGATGACCAATATCATGCAGCAGTCCGGCGGTGAATGCGGTGTCTGCTTCTTCTATGCCGGCTTTGAGCGCTACAAGGCGTGCAGCGGTGGCGCAGTACAGACTGTGTTTCCAGAAATCCTGCACTGAGACTAAAGTGGTGGGTAGGCCCTTAAACGCCGAGGATATGCTGACGCCCAGCGCCAGTGATTTGACCTGCTCCCTGCCCAGTACTGTGACCGCTTTGCTGACGCTATCTATTTGCTTGCCGCGATTGATCGCGCTGCTATTCGCCATGCGCAGCAAAGCAGCGGTAAGCGACGGGTCCGCTTCGATAACGGCGGCTGCCTGCTGCGGTGTGGATGACTCGTTATTGAGTGTTTTAGCGACTCGTACCCCTGCGGCGGGTAGGCTGATCAGCGATTCGACTTTGGCAGCGATCTCGGCGGCTGTTAAATTCATGTATTCATGCCCGGTAAGTAAGCGCGGTACTTTATACAAAATTTGCCGGATCCGCAGCCCGGGCCCATTATGTACTTTCGCCAATTGCGATTGGCCGGTTGATAGCGCATATGAAAGCGGCAGTTTGCCTGCCAAAGCGTTGAACGGAGAATGTCAGTGATTAAAAATTTGAAGAAGTCGAGTGCCTGGAATGCCAGTGAAATAGTGCGGTTTCTGGCGGAACAAATTATCCCTGTGAGGCTTGCTTGCCTGGGCAACTACGGCTATCCCTTGGTGGCATCGCATTGGTATCAATTTGAGCAGGGCGTTTTCTTTCTGGCGATGCATGAAGGGTCGCTGACCTGCGAGTTATTACAGCGTGATCCGCGCTGCGCCTTTGAAGTCAGTCCGGATTCTATGCCCTATCGGGGTGTCAGAGGGCAGGCAAACGCAAGGCTGAGCAAAGACGGGGCTGCCGACACTCTGCAAATGCTCTTGGATCGCTATAGCATCGACTGCGACAGCGGGCTGGCGACGTGGCTGTTGAGCCGCTCAGAGGAAGAATACGTGGTGACATTGGAGCCGACCTGGGTCAGCTCATGGGACTTTAGTGAACGCATGAAATAATCGGATGAACCAACCGCCGGATTGCTGCGTATAACCGCTAAATGGTACGCGGAATGGTTTTATGAGTAAGAAAAAGTGTGTTGTTGTGACCGGCGCAAACGGATTTGTTGGTCGTCATGTGGTTTCCGAATTACTCGAAGCCGGTTACGCGGTCAGGTGTTTCGTCCGTAAAGACGGTGATATTGCCGGTTTGCAGGCCCTGACGGGAGATATCGCCTTCGTCACCGGCGACATTACCCGGCCGGAGACGCTAGCACCGGCATTCGAGGGCGCCTGGGGCGTGGTTAACCTTGCCGGTTACCGCGAATTCTGGAGCCGTTCACGTGATACCTTCTACCAGATCAATGAAATCGGTGCCGGCAATGTCTTTCGTGCCTGTGTGGCGGCCGGTATCCAGAGGGTTGTACAGGTGAGTACGCCACTGGCTTACGGTGTGCCTGCGACAATCCCCTTCAATGAAGATACGCCCGCCGGTAAGCATCCGAGTGATTACGCCCGCAGCAAATATAAGGGTGATCTGGCAGGCCTGGCCTTGCAGGAAAGAGACGGCCTGCCCCTGACTATCGTTTATCTGGCAGCGGTTATCGGAGCGGGCGACGATAAAGAGACGATGGAAGTGAAGCGCGCGTTGGATAAGAAGATGCCGGCATTGATCGGGGCTGATACCACCTACACCTATGTTTATGTGCGCGATGCGGCGCGGGCTATTGTTCTTGCGCTGGGCAAGAAAGATGCGGTCGGCAAGCGTTATCTGATCGGCACCGAGCGCGCCACCACCCGGGAGTACTTCCGCAAGATCGGTGACATTGCTGATGTGCCCGTGCCAAAGCTGAATATTCCGGAGCGCATGCTGATGCCTGCGGCCAAGGGCATGGACAAAGTATCGAGACTGACCGGCGTACGCCCTGTGCTGCCGCTTGATGTACTTAAGACAACGGCTGC
>JBFJYC010000113.1:0-9705 GCA_041622815.1 Spongiibacteraceae bacterium
CCCAATAGCGGCCGTACAGTGTTTCGCTGTCGCGAAAGTTGAGTGCGACGGCAACAATTTCATCCTTGCGGCGCGCGACCACCATCACCAAATGCTCCGCCATGGTTTTACCCAGCGCGATAAAAAACGCCGCTTCCAGATAACCGCCATGACCGGAGCGCTTGGCATAGGTGAGTTGGTAGCACAGGTGAAAGCGCTGCCAGATCGCTTCTGCTATTTGCGCGCCTTCAAGAATTTCTAACTGTAAATCCTGCTCTGCGACTTTTGCGCGTTCCTTGCGCAGGCTCTTGCGCTTGCGCGAGTTACACTCCGACAGGAAATCATCGTAGCTGTCATAGCCGCGATTGAACCAGTGGTACTGGCAGCCTTCGCGGCGCATCAATCCACTATGCTCCAGCTGCGCGCAGACGCCGGCAACGGGAAATAACACATGCAGGGAAGACGCGCCGGTGGCCCGGGCTTCGGCGATTAGCGCTGCGGCGACTTGCCCGGGCAATACCGTTTCTTCATTGCCTTTGGCGACGCACAACCGCGGGCCGGTAGCCGGGGTATAGGGAATCGCGCTCAGCAGCTTCGGGTAATAGGCCATACCATGACGGCGGTAGGCATCCGCCCAGGCCCAATCGAACACGTACTCACCGTAGGAGTGATATTTCAGATACAGCGGCATCACCGCGATCAGCTCGCCGCCCTGCTCAACCAGCAGATGGTGCGGCTGCCAGCCCGAGGCTTTGTCGGTGGCGCCGGTGTGTTCCAGCGCCCACAGAAATTCGTAGCGGGTAAAGGGGTAGTCGGTGCCGGCAATACGATTCCATTCCGCAGCATCGACGTCAGCCAGCGTGTCGATAAAACGAAACTTCATCCGCGGAAAACAAAATCCAGTGCGATACCGAAAAACACCACCATGCCGACCAGCTGGCTGTGCAGAAACGCCTGAAAACACAGATCCCGGTCACGATCGCGGATCATCAGTTGTTCGCGGAAAAACAACAGCGCCGCCAGCAACAAGCCTATTTGAAAACCCAGCCCCAGACCAAACAACTGACCGGCGGTGAACCACAAGGCCAGCGCCAGCAGTTGCAGCATGGCGATAATCAAGCGGTCGTGTTCACCGAATAATACCGCTGTGGATTTCACGCCGATGCGCAGATCATCATCGCGATCGACCATCGCATAGTAGGTATCGTAGATCACTGTCCACACAACCCCGGCCAGATAGAGCACCCAGGTGGCCGGCGGCACTTCACCCAGCACGGCAGCAAAGACCATCGGCACGCCGAAGGTAAACGCCGCGCCGAGCACCACCTGCGGCAGATGCGTGTGGCGCTTCATAAAGGGGTAGGCAAAAGCGATAGCGAGTGCGACGAAGGACAGCATCACCGTCAGCGTATTGGTCAGCAGCACCAGACCGAAAGCGCACAGACTCAATACCAAAAATACCAGCACCGCTTCCCAGGACTGAATCGCGCCGGTCGCCAGCGGCCGCTGCTCGGTGCGCTTTACGTGAGCATCAATCTTGCGGTCAGCAAAATCATTGATCGCACAGCCGGCGGAGCGCATCAAAAAGGTACCGGCCAGAAAAATCAGCGTGATATCCAGCGGCGGAATACCGTCTGCGGCCAGCCACAGCGCCCACAATACCGGCCACACCAGCAGCACGGTGCCGACCGGCTTGTGCATGCGGGTGAGTAAAAAGTATTGGTGCAAGCGGTACAGCATCGGAATCGGAATAACCTTGTCAGGCAAAGGGCTCGAAATCTGGCAGGAATAGCTCACTGACCATAATCGGCTTGCCATGATAGCGGAACAACGAGCGTCGGCCCCAAAGCATCACGCCGGTCGCCAGTTCCCGGGGCACACCGAGGCTTTCCGATTGGCCGCGCACCACTTCATAGGTACCGCGGCGCATCGCCGGGTCGCTGAACAGGAGCTGACCGAGGGATGAATCGCGGAATTTGCGTAGATGTCGCAGCTTGCCGTTCAGGCTGGAGGCCGGCAGCACGCTGCGGGCAAACACCCAGGGCACACCGCCACACTCCAACTGCACCTCCCGCACCAGCGCCTGCCGGCGCGGCGGGATATTGAGCAGCCGGCGCTCGCTGGCGCGGGGCCGGGCCCAGCCCTGATAGCGCACCCGCACACGGAACTGTCCGCCGCTGGCCCTGATCAGATGCCGGGTGAGGCTGCCCTCATCCAGCAGCCAGCGCGCGGTGGCCGCGGGCAGCTCGGATCGGGTTCGGGTTCGGCGGCTGTGCCAACCGGGCTCTCCGGGGTGGCGTCCGCGCGCAGGTCGGTCGTACAATACGCGGCTCCCGCTGGGGCAGTGACTGAAAAACCAGCGATGACCCGTGTTCCGGACCGACTCTGGCGCCTGAGAAAAGGCGCGAGAATGGGCTATCAACAGGGCACATGCAAGCCCGCGCCACCCCGCACAACGCCACCGATGGCACGCCGGCGTGCACACCAATCTGAACAGGAGTAGTACGAGTATGAGTAGTAAGTGGGAATGTATTGTTTGCGGCTGGATTTACGACGAAGCCACCGGCGACCCGGATTCCGGCATCGCGCCGGGTACCAAATTTGAAGACATTCCCGATGACTGGCTGTGCCCGGACTGCGGCGTAGGCAAGGAAGACTTCGAACTGCTCGAACAGGGCGAAGAGGAAGAGCTGCCGCATCACGACGATGCCAAAGTCGAAGAAACCGCGGCGCCGGTTGTGGTGCTCGGTACCGGTCTCGCCGGCTACGGTGTGGTCAAAGAATTCCGCAAGCACGACCAGGACACGCCGGTGATTATGATCACCTCGGACGACGGCCGCTCCTACTCCAAGCCGATGCTCTCTACCGGTTATACCAAGAACACCACCGCCGATGATCTGGCGCAGGCCGACGCCGGCAGCATGGGCGCCAACCTAAAAGCCAAGATCTGGACCATGACTGAGGTCACCGGTATCGACACCGCCAAGCAGGTCGTCAAGACCGGCGACGCCGAAACCAGTATTCATTACAGTAAGTTAGTACTTGCTACCGGCGCCGATGTCATCCGTCCGCCGATCGGTGGCGACGCGACCGATTATATTTACTCGGTCAACGATCTAATGGACTACGACGATTTCCGCCAGGCGGTGACAAAGAACAACGTCAAAAAAATCTGCATTATCGGCGCCGGTCTGATCGGCTGTGAGTTCACCAACGATATGCTTAATGGCGGTTTTGAAGTCGAAACCGTCGACCCGCTCAGCTACTGCCTGCCGACCCTGCTGCCGGAAGCCGCCGGCCGCGCCGTGCAGCGCGGACTCGAAGCCAAGGGCGCGAAATTTCACTTCGGCCCGCTGGTCACCGAGGTCAACAAGAAGGGCGACGCCCTCGAAGTCACCTTGAATACCGGCGCCACCATCAGCGCCGATCTGGTGATTTCTGCGGTCGGCGTGCGCCCCAATATCAAACTCGCCGCAGACAACGGCATTGCCTGTGAACGCGGCATTTCGACCAATCGCCTGCTCGAAACCAATGCACCGAACGTCTACGCGATGGGCGACTGCGCGCAGGTGGAAGGCCATGTGCTGGTTTATGTGGCACCGCTGATGGCGCAGGCGCGGGCGCTCGGCAAAACCCTTGCCGGCGAAAACACCCCGGTCAGCTATCCCGCGATGCCGGTGACCATTAAAACGCCGGCCTGCCCGGTCTGTGTCAGCCCGCCACCGATGGGCGCCGCCGGCGAATGGCAGATTGAAGAAGACGGCAACAATGTGGTCGCCAGATTTGTAGACGCCGACGGCAAGCTGCTCGGCTTCGCGCTGACCGGCGACGGCACCAAGCAGAAGATGGCGCTGCAGAAAGAATTGCCGCCGATCATGGCCTGAATCGGGGAGGTTAACTCCCCGCCGAGCCGGCGCGGTCGCTCATAAACAGGGTTTCGAGCTCGGCCCTGCCCTGCACGCCGATATCGATCAGTTTTTCCATATCGCCGGTATGGGCCAGCGACTCCTGCAAAAGTCGGTCATCATGGTCGCGGAACAGCGCCACGGTATGCAGCGCATCACTGGAGCCGTAACCCAACGATGTCAGGGTATCGGTAGCCGCTTCCAGCGCACCGCTAAACATCTCACGGATGACATGATCCGCGCCCGACTGCTTGAGCCGCAGATAGTCGGCGCGATTGCGGGCCCGGGCGATGATTTTAATTTTCGGGTGCTGATGCCGGATGGCGCTGACAATCGCACCGCTGGCATCCGGGTCATCCAATGCGATCAGTACTGCCCGTGCGTGATCCAGTCCGGCGTGTTCCAACAGGTCCATTCTCGTAGCATCCCCGAAAAACACCCGGCTGCCGAAACGCCGGACAAAATCGATATGCGCCGCGTCCTTATCCAATGCAGTAAAAGGAATCTTGTGGGCGGCGAGAATCCGGCCGGTCGCCTGCCCGAAGCGACCAAAACCGAGAATCAACACCTCCGGTTCGCCATCTTCAACATCGCTGTCCCGTTCAGCGTCCGGCTTGTTTTGCCGCGAAATTAAGTGGTCTGCCAGCAATACCAGCGGCGAAGTCATTGCCATCGACAGGCCGATGACCAGCGTAACCGCGCCGGCGATATCGGCGCTCAGTACATTGCCGGCGGCGGCCTGCGTCATTACAACAAAACCGAATTCCCCGCCCTGGCTCAGCATTACGCCGACCCCGGCACCGCGCTGCCAGCTAATGCCGGAAATTCGCAACAACACCGCAATAATCGCGGTCTTCAGCAACATCAACGCCAGCGCCAAGGCCAACAGCAACAAGGGTTGCCGCAGGAACAGCGCCAGATCCAGTGTCATACCTACGGCGATAAAAAACAGCCCGAGGGTCAGGCCCTTGAAGGGCTCGATCTCCGCTTCCAGCTGATGCCGGAACGACGAATTCGCCAACATAATGCCGGCGATAAACGCGCCGAGACCCATCGACAGGTGCGCCAACTCCATCAGCCAGGCGGCTCCGACCACGATCAACAGCGCCATCGCGGTCATACTGTCGCGGTTGCCGTGGCGGGAAATCAATCCGAGCATGGGGTTGAGCAAAAACCGGCCGAGTAACAGTAAGCCCAGCACCACCGCCGCACCCAACAGCAGCGACGGCTTGCCCGCACCGCCGCCGGTGGTCGCCAAACCCTGCACCAGAAACAGCACCGGAATGACCGCTAAGTCCTGCAGCAGCAATATGGCGAAGCCGCGGCGCCCCTCCTGCGAGGCGAGCATGCCTTTTTCAGCCATCACCTGCAGCGCAAACGCGGTTGAAGACAGTGCCAACCCGAGACCGATCACCATTGCCGGGGCAAAAGTCAGTGGCATCAGCGCAACAACAAATACCGCCACTAGCGCTGCGGTAATCAAGGTCTGTCCGCCACCGATCACCGCAATCTGCCGGCGCATCTCCCAGAGCTTGTTGGGATTGAGTTCCAGACCGATGATAAACAACAGCAGAATGACCCCGAACTCGGCAAACTGAAGCACTTTGTGCGGATCCGCGATTAAGGCCAGCGCCTGCGGGCCGATCAATACCCCGGCACAGAGGTAGCCGAGAATCGCGCCGAGGCCGATACGGCGAAACAGCGGCACCGCCAGCGCTGTTGCTAACAAAAAGAACAATACGCTCTGCATCTGGCCGGATGATTCCATCTCAAGCTCCGTGGTTCGGTTGTAGCCTGCATCATAGCCGCAAGTCGATGGCTTTTGTCCGCCGCCATCCCTATGCTTAGGCATCTTTTCACTCTCGCTTACAACTACTCGCTCCGGGAACCGGCCATGACCAAACCCGCCCTGCATTGGCAGATTCTGATCGCAATATTGCTCGCCGTCGTTGCGGGTACGCTCACCGGTGCCGACGGTGCGCTGTTCGGCATTACCTTTTACTCAGCCTATGACTTTGTCGGCACGCTGTTTCTGAACGGCCTGAAAATGATCATTGTGCCGCTGGTGGCGGCTTCCATTATCAGCGGCATGGCCAATCTTGGTAGCGATGATGCGCTTGGCAGGCTCGGCGGTAAGACGGTTTTGTTTTACGCCAGCAGCAGCCTCGCAGCGATTCTGGTCGGCCTGTTGTTCGTCAATCTGCTGCAACCCGGCGTTACAGCGGACGGCAATCTGGCAGAATTGATCCGTCCGTCAGACGAGGCGCTGCAGTCGACAATGGCCAAAATTGAAGGCCAGGACATGGGTGCGATTGTCGAGGTCTTTATCCGCATGGTACCGGCTAATATTGTTGCCGCTGCCGCCGAAGGCCAGATGCTCGGCCTGATTTTCTTCAGCATTCTGTTTGGTCTGTTTCTGGCCCGCAGCAGCTATGAGCATACAGCGGTATTGCGCCAGTTCTGGCAGGGCGTCATGGAAGTCATGACCGACATCACCATGTTTATTATGAAGTTCGCGCCTATCGGCGTGTTCGGATTAGTGGCAGAAACCGTTGCTGACACGGGTTTTGCCGCGTTTAAACCCATGCTTTTGTTTTTTATTACGACGGTGCTGGCACTGGCCACCCACGCCTTTGTGACCATGCCGATCGCGCTGCGAACCCTCGGCGGTGTCAGCCCGCGCAAGCACTTCGCAGCAATGTCACCGGCTATGCTCACCGCGTTCTCGACCGCATCGAGCTCGGCCACCCTGCCACTGACAATGGAGTGTGTTGAAGACCGCGCCGGTGTTAGCAATAAGACGGCGAGCTTCGTGTTACCGCTGGGCGCCACCGTCAATATGGACGGCACGGCATTGTATGAATGTGTCGCGGCAATTTTTATCGCCCAGGTTTACGGCATCGACCTCAGCTTCGGCACCCAGTTTTTAATCGTGTTTACCGCATTGATGACATCGATCGGTGTCGCCGGCATACCCGCCGCCAGTCTGGTGGCGATCTCGATCATCCTCACTGCCGTCGGCCTGCCATTGGAGGGTATCGGCCTGTTACTGGTCACCGACCGTGTCCTCGATATGATGCGCACCACCGTCAATGTATTCAGCGACTCCTGCGCCGCGGTGATTATTGCCCGCAGCGAAGGTGAGTTCACCCATCTGGTCTGATGAGCCTACCGGAGCCACACTGGTGCTCGCACTGCGGCCTCGCGCTTGAGGCCGGCGATAACGGACTCAGCCGCTGCCCGGAGGGGCACGAACATTACCGCCCGAGACCACAGATTCTGGTGTCCTGCTTTTTAAGCTGCCGCGACAAATTGCTGTGGATGCGGCGCAACAATGACCCGCAACGGGGTTTCTGGGCGATTCCGGCGGGCTATATGGAAGCGGGTGAAACACTGGCTCAGGCCTGCGCCCGCGAGCTGTATGAAGAGACCTGCATCGAACTTCCGCCCTCCGCGCTGCAGCTGTATATGGCGGGCACCATTAGTTATATCAGCCAGATTTACATCGCCTTTCGCGCCCGCGTTGCAACCGAATGCGGCAGTTGCGGCCCCGAGGCGCAGGAAATCGCCTGGTTCGCACACGCCGACGTGCCCTGGCCTGAGGTGGCCTATCCCGACGCCAACAATGCCATTGAGCAGGCCTATCGCGATCTGCAACACGGCAGCTATCCGCTGCGGCACAGCATCATGACCGATCAGGTCAATCAGTTGCGCACTGTAAGACCGGATAAGTTCAAGTGACTAACAGCAAACGCATCAAACCTATGCTATTTCCTGCCAAAGTTTTTCCGGCAACGAGCCTTTTGTCATCCTTGATATTTGGCAGCGCGCTCGCTGCTGCCGCACAACACGACGAAACAAAGGTGATCGAAGAAGTATTTGTCACGGCGCAGAAACGCGAACAGGTTCTCGCCGAGATCCCGATGTCGATCAGTTCGATCAGCGGCGAAGTACTTGCGGAAATGGGCGCCGAAGGCATTCGCGACATTGCCTTCGGCACACCCGGTTTCACCGTGTCAGAGACCGGCCCCGGCGCCCAAAACTTTCAAATCCGCGGTATCTCGTCGGTCGCCGGCCGCTCGACCGTGGGCTACTACCTCGATGATGTCATTCTCTCGGCGCTCGTTTCGCCGATAATCCAGCCCGATACCAACCTCTACGATTTACAGCGTGTAGAGGTCCTGCGCGGCCCCCAGGGCAGTCTCTACGGCGAAGGGTCGATGGGCGGCACCTTAAAACTACTTACCAATAACCCCGCCTTCAACGAATGGAGCATCGACCTGCATGCCGCTTATGAATTCGCCGAACATCGCGGTGATCCAAACAAAATCGCCGACGCGGCGGTCAACCTGCCGCTGCTCACCGACCGGCTGGCCTTGCGGCTGGTCGCTTCGGCCAAAGACTCCGGCGGCTACATCGACTTTCCGGCACTCGGCTCTAAAAACGGCAACAGCGGCGGCAAAGACTCGGCACGCGCCAAGCTGTTGTTCGCTGCCAGCGAGCAACTCACGCTGTCGGGGATGCTGCTACAACACCAAGCAGACTCCGAGTCCCAACATGTCGCTGATATCAACTTCGAATTTCCCGGACCGACGCCGCAGACGACCGCAGACGAATATCAGATCTATACGCTGAGCGGCGACTATGCCTTCGAACACATGAATTTACTGGCCACAGTATCCCGATTTGACCGCCAGAGCCTGGTAGTCAGCGACCTGTCCCAGTCGACGCTACCGTCACTGCTGTCGTTCGGGCCCTTTTTTGACCCACTGACCCGCCCGCTAATCGTCGACACCTTCGACATCGTGCCGTTTTCCTTCGACACCGACGCGCTGATCGACGTCGGTGAGATTCGCCTTAGCAGCCGCGATACCGAGCGCCTGTTCTGGACCGTCGGGTTCTTCAGCAAGCGTGGATACCAGTTACAAGAGGTCTACAGCGAAGCGCGCTCAAGCAACGATCCTTCGGCCACCCCGGTAGTGCTCATTGACGGCGTACAAAGCGTTGATACCGACACGCAGGCGGTTTTCGGGCAAGTGGAGTACTTGGTCACTGACTACTTAACGGTCACCTTCGGCGCACGGCGCTTCGAAGAGGATCTCGAAGCGGCTTTTATCGGCGGCGCTGCGGGGCTCGACACCACCCATATCGACAAGGCAGAGTTCAGCGCCACCACACCCAAAGTCAGCCTGGATTATGTGTTTATTGAAAAAGGCGATGAGGTCGGCTTCGGCATGGTTTACCTCTCTGCTGCCACCGGCTTTCGCTCCGGCGGCGCCAATATCCGCACCAGCGGCGGCTTCGATGACATACCGGCCCTGTATGACCCGGAATATCTGAAAACCTACGAGATCGGCACCAAACTACTTGGTGCCGCGGGCAACTGGAGCGTAGAGCTGTCGGTGTACAACAACAATTGGAAAGACATTCAAATCTATCAGGACTACGGCGGATTTAACGGCATCTCAAATCAGGGCCGCGCCGAAGCTTACGGAATTGATTGGTCGTTGATGCTCAAGCCGATAAAAAATGTCTCGGTCATGGTCTCCGGCAATTACAACGACAGTGTGTTTGCGCAGGATACACCTGACAAGAACAAAGGTGACGGCATTGATTTCGTGCCGGCTTGGACAGCATCTTTATCGCTGAAATGGAATTTTAGCTGGCTAGCGGAATGGCCGGCCAGCCTGCGATTGGATTACAACTTTCAGGACAGCAGCCGCTTTATCCGCCGTTCCGACAACCTCATTCTGGAAGCCGACGAGCTGAACATTCTTAATCTACGGCTGGGTTTAATTGAACGGCCGCGATGGCAGGTGAG
>JBFJYC010000114.1:0-9701 GCA_041622815.1 Spongiibacteraceae bacterium
CTACAAACGACTGCAGCAGGCCATGGCCGCCTTCGGCGATCAGGCCCGCTTTGAAATTCACTGGCAGCCCTTCGAGCTCAACCCCGGCCTGATGCCCGGCGGGCAGGACCTGCGCGAACATATCGCTCAAAAGTACGGCGCCCCGCCGGAGGCGAGTGCCGGTGTTCGCCAGCAACTGACCACACTGGGCAACGAACTCGGCTTTCATTTTGATTATTTCGAGGGTATGCGTATCTACAATACCTTTGCTGCGCACCAACTGCTGTACTGGGCAAGACCGGAAGCCAGCGGCGACCCGGACAGCCAGACCGCACTGAAAATGCAGCTGTTTACCGCATTTTTCAGCGAACGGAAAAATATTGAAGACCGCAAGGTGCTCGCCGACTGCGTGGCTGCGGCCGGACTGAATGCCGGCGCCGCAATGGCCGCGCTGGAAAGCGGCGAACTGGAAAAGGCGGTGCGCGAGGAACAGTCAAACTGGCTCGACTTATATATCAGCGGCGTACCCACCTTCCTGTTCAACGGTAAAAACATGCTCACCGGCGCACAGGAGCCGGCGGTTTTAAAGCAGGCCATCGCCACCACCCTTGATGAAATCAACGCGGCCGCCTGAGCAGAACCACACGTGTATATTGAAGTCGCCATTCCGGTACCGCTGCGCCGGCTGTTTGATTATTTGCCGCCCAAAGACGCGACCGCGGCCGCAATAAAACCCGGCTGTCGCGTGGTGGTGCCCTTCGGGCGCCGGCAATTACTCGGCATCGTCACCGCACGCAAACAAAAAACCGATGTGCCCGCGGCGCAGCTGCGCCGTATTCTGGAAGTCCCGGATGCGGAACCGCTGCTGCCGGCGGATATTCTCGAACTCGGCCGCTGGACTGCGACCTATTACCACCACTCCACCGGCGAATGCCTGCATCTGGCGTTGCCGCCGCGATTGCGGGAACACCGCAGTGCGATGCTGCAGGATCAGGCATTGGCGCTGGCCGATGACGCCGATATCGAATTACTCCCCGCGCGGGCAAAACGGCAACGCGAACTGTTTAACTTCCTGAAAGCTAGTGCGCCATTAAAGCGTGCGGCGCTGCGGGACGCGGGTTTTGACGCGGCGCTGATTCGCAAGCTGCTCGACGCCGGTATCGCAATCGAAGTCGCCGCGCCGGCCAACACACAATCGGCAGCCGGCGAAATCCGCGAACCGGAACCCGCGGTAACGCTGCACCACGAACAACAGCTGGCGGTTGATGCCACCGTCGCCGCGTTCGGCCGCTTTCAAACATTGCTGCTCGAAGGCATTACCGGCAGCGGCAAAACCGAGGTCTATCTGCGCTGCATTGACGCCTGCCTGCAGCGCGGCCACAGCGCACTGGTACTGATTCCGGAAATCGGGCTCACGCCGCAGACACTGGCAAGATTTGAAAAACGTTTTCCCGGCCGAGTCGTGGCGCTGCACTCGGGACTGGCGGAAGGCGAACGCCTGCGCAACTGGCAGCGGGCAGCCAACGGCGACGCGGCGATTTTACTGGGCACGCGTTCGGCAGTATTCACGCCGCTACCCGGACTCGGACTGATTATTATCGATGAGGAACACGACGCCTCTTTCAAAGCGCAGGATGGTTGCCGCTACTCGGCCCGTGATGTTGCGGTTAAGCGCGGCTCGCTGAACCACTGTCCGGTTTTACTGGGCACCGCCACGCCGAGTCTTGAATCACTGAAAAATGCGATGGACGGCCGCTACCAATGGCTGCAGCTGCGCGAACGCGCCGGCCTTGCGAAACCGCCGCAGCTGAGCCTGATCGACGTCCGCGATGCACCGCTGGACGCCAATATCAGCAAGCAACTCCGCAAGGGGCTCAGCGACTGCATCACCGCCGGTGAGCAGGCGCTGATTTTTCTCAACCGCCGCGGTTTCGCGCCGGCGCTGCAATGCAATACCTGCGGCTGGCTCGCCGACTGCCAGCACTGCGACGCGCGCATGACCGTGCACTGGCGGCAGCGCCGCCTGCACTGCCACCACTGCGATAGCCGTGCGCCGCTGCCGCGCGCCTGCCCGGGCTGCGGCAACCCGAACCTGATGTTCCGCGGCCCCGGTACCGAGCGGCTGGAAATCGCCCTGAAGGAATGGTTCCCCGATACCGACATTATCCGTATCGACCGCGACACCACCGGCCGCAAAGCGGCGATGGCGGAAAGTGTTGCCACCATCCGTGAAGGCCGGCCCGCTATCCTGGTCGGCACCCAGATGCTGGCGAAAGGTCATCACTTCCCGAACGTGACACTGGTCGGTGTCATCGATATCGACGGCGCGCTGTTCAGTGCCGACCTGCGCGCCGCCGAGCGCTGCGGTCAATTATTGATTCAGGTGTCGGGGCGGTCGGGGCGCGGTGACAAACCGGGGCGGGTGATGATCCAAAGCCGCAACCCGGAACATCCGGCGCTGCACACACTGGTCACCCGCGGCTACCCCGAATTTGCGCGGCAGATGCTGACCGAGCGCCGCAACCTGCATATGCCCCCCTACGGCTTTCTCGCCGCAATCCGCGCCGATGCCAACCGTCTGGAACAAGCCGAGAGGTTCCTGCATGAATTGCGCAATGCGCTAAGCCAGGGCACCGGCGTCAACGCCATCGGCCCGCTGCCGGCACCGATGACCCGTAAAGCCGGCCGCTTTCGCGCGGTACTATTGCTGTCGGCGCGCTCCCGCCGTGCCCTGCACAGCGCGCTGACACCGCTGGTTTATCAGGCGGAAGCGGCCAAGGGCTACTCAGGATTGAACTGGCAGGTCGATGTGGACCCCGCGGAGCTGTTTTAAAGCCGCACCCGTGCCTACACCAACTGGCGCAGCCCTACCCAAATACGGATAATGGCGGCCCTTTTTTATCCGGCCCTGTCGCCTTTTCATGAAAGATCATCTGACCGAGCTGGTCACCCAAGCCCTAGACGCCATGCGCGCCGACTCCGACAACTGGCCGCAAGACCTGAGCCCGCAGATCCGCTTCGAGCGCACCCGGGATAAAAGCCACGGTGACTGGGCCAGCAATGTGGCGATGACGCTGGCAAAACCGCTGCGCAAGTCACCACGGGATATCGCCACTGCGCTGGTTGCAGCGCTGCCCGCCTCCGCCCGCTTGGCGAAAGCGGAAGTCGCCGGCCCCGGTTTTATCAATTTCTTTTTAAACGAAGCCGCCGCCAGCGCGGTGATCACCGACATCATTGCGCAGGGCACCCGGTTCGGCCGCAGCGAAGTGCAGGCCGGCACCAAGACGCAGGTGGAGTACGTCTCCGCGAATCCGACCGGGCCGCTGCATGTCGGTCACGGCCGCGGCGCCGCGATCGGCGATGTGATCTGTCGCTTGCTCGAATCCCAGGGTAGCGAGGTCACCCGCGAGTTTTACTACAACGACGCCGGCGCGCAGATCGACAATCTGGCGCTGTCGGTGCAGTCGCGCTGCAAAGGCCTGACACCGGACGACGACGGCTGGCCCGCCGATGGTTACCGCGGCGAATATATCGCCGACCTCGCCAAAGCGTATTTAGCGGGCGAATCGGTGCACGCCGAGGACCGCAGTGTGGTCGCCGCCGCCGACGCGGACGATACGGCTGCGATCCGCGAGTTTGCGGTCGCCTACCTGCGCCGCGAGCAAGACCTTGACCTGAAAGCCTTCGGCGTCGACTTCGATGTCTACTTTCTGGAATCTTCGCTGTACGAAGAAGGCGCGGTGGAGTCGACAGTGAATACCCTGATCGAATCCGGCCACACCTATGAAGATGACGGCGCGCTGTGGCTGAAAACCACCGACTTTGGCGACGACAAAGACCGGGTGATGCGCAAACGCGACGGCGGCTACACTTATTTCGTGCCGGACGTGGCCTATCATCTGAACAAATGGCAGCGCGGCTTTAGCCGCGTGATCAACGAGCAGGGTGCCGACCACCACAGCACCATCACCCGCGTGCGCGCCGGTTTGCAGGCTTTAAATGCCGGCATTCCCGAAGGCTGGCCCGATTACGTACTGCATCAGATGGTGACCGTGATGCGCGGCGGCGAGGAAGTGAAAATTTCCAAGCGTGCCGGCAGTTACGTGACGCTGCGCGACCTGATCGATGAAGTCGGCCGCGATGCGACCCGCTATTTTTTAAGCGCTAGGGCGCCGGGCTCGCAGCTGACCTTTGATATCGATCTGGCCATATCCCAGAGCAACGACAATCCGGTGTATTACATTCAATACGCCCACGCGCGGGTCTGCAGCATGTTCCGTAAGCTCGCCGATCAGGACCTGAGCTGGTCACCGGAAAGCGGCACCGGGACCCTCGAATTACTGACTGAAGATGCCGAAAAAGCCTTGCTGAAAAGACTCGCTGCCTACCCGGACACATTGCAAACAGCGGCGCTGCAGTTCACACCCCACACACTGGCGAATTATCTACGCGAACTCGCCGGTGAATTTCACAGCTGGTACAACGGCCACAAGGTATTGATCGAAGACGCCGCGCTGCGCGACGCGCGTCTGGCCCTGTCCGTTGCTGTGCAACAGGTTCTGGCCAACGGCCTCGATATTCTCGGCGTCAGCGCCCCGGAGACAATGTAATGGCGACACGCTCGCGCAGAGGCGCCAGCCACCCGAAAAAACATCAGCAACCCGGTATCTGGTTTGGCGGTGGCTTCGCCACCGGTGTGCTGGCAACCCTGTTGTTGTGGTCAGCGGTCAGCGGTGACGGCCGCAGCGAAAAGCCCGCGGCAAAGCCCAAGCCAAAACCGGCGGCGAGCAGTGATGCGCCCCGCACCAAATTTGATTTCTTCACGCTGCTGCCTGAGCGCGAAGTTATCGTGCCCGACGAAGAAACCCGTCCGCAGGTGACATCCAATGCCGCGCCGGTGTCCTACTCATTGCAGGCCGGCTCGTTCCGGCGCAGCGAAGATGCCGACAAGCGCCGTGCCCAGATCCTGCTGCTGGGGCTGGATGCCCGGGTCGACACCGTGGTCAATAGCGACGGCAATACCTGGCACCGGGTTCTGGTGGGACCGATCACCTCCCGCTCGGCGATGGCCAAGGCCCGTAACATATTGATTTCAGAGAATATTGAGACCTTACTGCTGAAGAATAAGGGTTAGATTTCAGGCCCGTAGCAGCGCAAAAAGCCTTGTTTTCCGCGCCGCTGCCCCCATATTAGTAAACCGACTCCGCAGCCAACCCGCCCGAGGAACTCACATTGGATCAATTTCGCGGTACCACGATCTTGTCGGTACGCCGCAACGGTAGCGTTGTTATCGGCGGCGACGGTCAGGTCTCAATGGGCAATACCGTCATGAAGGGCAACGCCCGCAAGGTGCGCCGCCTTTACAAAGACCGCGTGCTCGCCGGTTTCGCCGGCGGCACCGCCGACGCCTTCACCCTGTTCGAGCTGTTTGAAGCGAAGCTGGAAAGCTACTCCGGCAATCTGGTTCGCAGTGCGGTGGAACTCGCCAAGGCGTGGCGCACCGAGCGCTCACTGCGCCGGCTCGAAGCCCTGCTGGCGGTCGCCGACGCCGAAACCTCGCTGATCATCACCGGCAACGGCGATGTTATCGAACCCGAAGACAATCTGATCGCCATCGGCTCGGGCGGTGCCTTCGCCCAGGCATCGGCGCGCGCGCTGCTGGACAACACCGACCTCAGCGCCGCCGAGATTGTCGAGAAGTCCCTCGCCATCGCCGCAGATATTTGCATCTACACCAATCACAACCGCACGATTGAAGAACTGAGCAGCAACAATTCATGACCGAAATGACCCCCCGTGAAATCGTCCACGAACTGGACCGCCACATCGTCGGCCAGCAAAACGCGAAGCGTGCTGTCGCGATTGCCCTGCGCAACCGCTGGCGCCGCATGCAACTGGATGAAGACCTGCGCGCCGAAATCACGCCCAAGAATATTTTGATGATGGGTCCCACCGGGGTCGGTAAAACCGAGATCGCAAGACGCCTCGCCAAGCTCGCCAACGCGCCGTTTATCAAAGTCGAAGCGACCAAATTCACCGAGGTCGGTTACGTCGGTCGTGATGTTGAATCGATTATCCGTGACCTCGCCGAAACCGCGATCAAGATGTTCCGCGAGCAGGCGATGGAGAAAGTCGAGTTCCGGGCGCAGGAAGCCGCGGAAGAACGCATTCTCGACGCGCTGCTGCCGGCGGCGCGCGACGACAACGGCAGTACCAGCGAAGAGACACAAAACTCGACCCGGCAACTGCTGCGTAAAAAACTGCGCGAGGGCGATCTCGACGAACGCGAAGTCGATGTGGAGCTGAGCGCCACACCGATCGGTGTGGAAATTATGGCGCCGCCGGGCATGGAAGAAATGACCGGCCAGCTGCAGCAGATGTTTTCCTCAATGGGCGGGCAGCGCAAAAAATCCCGCCGCCTGCCGGTGAAAGCCGCACTCAAGCAGATGCAGGATGAGGAAGCCGCCAAACTGATCAACGAAGAAGAACTGAAAGCGCAGGCGATTCATGCCGCTGAACAAAACGGCATTGTCTTTATCGACGAGATCGACAAGGTCGCCAAACGCGCCGACGTCGGTGGCGCCGATGTCTCCCGCGAAGGCGTACAGCGCGACCTGTTGCCGTTGATTGAGGGCTCTACCGTCAGCACCAAATACGGCACCATCAAGACCGATCACATCTTGTTTATCGCATCCGGTGCCTTCCATCTGAGCAAGCCCTCGGATCTGATTCCTGAATTACAGGGCCGCTTGCCGATCCGGGTCGAACTGGAAGCCCTCAGCCCGTCGGATTTCGAGCGTATTCTGACCGAGCCTGACGCCTCGCTGACCGAACAATATCAGGCCCTGCTTGGCACCGAAGGACAAACCCTGACCTTTGCTGAAGACGGCATCCGCCGCATCGCGGAGACCGCTTGGGAAGTCAACGAACGCACCGAGAACATCGGCGCGCGGCGACTGCATACCGTGATGGAAAGGCTGCTCGACGATATTTCATTCCACGCCGCAGACGGCGGTGCGACCGCAACCACCATTGACGCTGCCTACGTCGATGACAAACTGAAAGAGCTGGCGCACAACGAAGACCTGAGCCGCTTTATTTTGTAGCCACCAATGAAACCATCGATATGAGCACGCACGCCGCACCGCCGACAACTATCCAGTTACACCGCAAATCGCGGCTGCTGGAGCTGACTTTTCCCGACGGCGCGCAGTTCAGCCTGCCCTGCGAGTATCTGCGCGTCTATTCACCCTCCGCCGAAGTCAAAGGCCACGGCCCCGGTCAGGAGGTGCTACAAACCGGCAAGATCGACGTCAATATCGAAGGCATTGCACCGGTGGGCAACTACGCAATTCAGATTACTTTCACTGACGGCCACGACAGCGGTATTTTTTCCTGGGGCTACCTCTACGAATTAGGCGCGCAGCAGGAACAGCGCTGGGAAGACTATCTGCAAAGGCTGAATGAGGCGGGTGAAAGCCGCGACCCCGAGGTGCAGGTCGTTCAGCTTTTCGGCGGGGACTAAGGCAGCAATCCCTGCATCAGCGTCAGCGCGCCAAGCGCGTCCGCTAGCAGAGCCAAACCAAGTCAGGATAAGTCCTGCCGGCGCTCTACGGCACCGTTCTTAATCTGCCGAACAAGTGTTTCAATATCGGCAGGCAATGTCATTGCCAGTGCGCTGTCCGCCGCCTCAACTACCGCCGCTTCCCGATTGGCCAAAGCTTCCGCAAAAATGGTCTTGTCTTCGGGCGAGACACCCGCTGAAAGACGGGTGATTGCCTGCTCCAGAAACTCCCGGTCGGGGTCGGGCTGTGGCGGCAGTTCGCCGCTGCTGCGAATCAGCCCGGCCAGCTCATCAACCAGCGCGCGACAAGCGGCGCTATCATTGCGATATTTTTCTGCCGCAGAAGAATCGGTAATCGCCTCCGCAGCATCTGCATAATGATCTGCGGTGTGGTGCAAGCGGATCAGCACTTCGTTGATCGCGACCTGTTCGTCAGTTCGAAACATATCGATACCCCCGACCCTTAATCTACAGCAGTGGTGCTGTACCGGCGCTGAATCCGCACCTAGGCACCGGCTGGCGGCGCATAAACACGGATCGCCGATTGCGCCACATGAAAACGTAGCGGCGTTTGCGCGGTCAGCTCGCCATCGGTCGATGCCGCCGTCGCGCCGCGATCAGCGCGGCGTCAGAGATTCTCTTCGGCGAACGCCGCCAACCGCGAACGCTCGATGCCGTTGATATGCATAATTGAAGAATGCGGAAAATCCTTACATTTTTCAACAAGATACGTCAGCCCGGAGGTCAGCGGCGAGACGTATTTATTGTCTATCTGCGCCAGATTGCCCAGCACCGCGATCTTTGAATTCGGGCCGACCCGGGTAATCAGCGACTTCAGCTGAAACTGGGTCAGCCCCTGCGCCTCATCGATCACAATAAACGCGTTATTGAACGAGCGGCCACGCATAAAGTTCAGCGATTTAAACTGAATATTCGCCTTCTCTTTGACATATTCGATACTGCTGAAGGGCGACTCATCGGCACCGTGCAGCACCTCCAGATTGTCATCAAAGGCCGCCAGCCAGGGTGCCATTTTTTCCTCTTCCGTGCCGGGCAGGAAGCCGATATCTTCGGCCATCGGCGGTGTTGAGCGCGCCACAATCAACTTGCTAAAGCGCTTCTCCTCGAGAATGGCATGCAAGCCGTAGGCGAGCGCCAACAGGGTTTTACCCGACCCCGCCGGACCGGTCATCACCGACATATCAATATCCGGCTGACGCAGCGAATAAATCGCCATCGCCTGCTCCAGATTGCGCGGCATCAAGCCCCAGATACGCTGATTCATCAACTGGTCCCGGCTCAGGTCGAGCAACTCGATTTGCTCACCGTCAAGCTTGGTCACCAGGCCGACAAAGTCCTTGTCGTCGTAAATATATTCACCGTGATACAGGCCGGACATCAATGACGCCGGCAGGCGGTGGCGGGTCTGTGCCCCCATCGCACTGGTCTCGACACTTTCGACGCCAGCCCAGAAATCTCCCGGCACATGCCGCGAGCCGCAGGCCATGTACTGAATATCTTCCAGCACGCGGTCCTTGCGGTAATCCTCGACATGCTCAAGGCCGGAGCCCTTGGCCTTGAGCCGCATATTGATATCTTTGGTGACCAGGCACACAAACTGATCGGGATACTTGCTCTGCAGATGCAGCGCAACATTGATAATACGGTTGTCGTTCGACTGCTTCTCGCTGCCGTCCAGAAACGGCGCGTCGCTGTCATGGCTGATCATCTGATCGGCGAAGATAGCGAGTTTGCCGCGCTTGCCGGATGCGCCGCTGGCGGCGATCTCGACACCATTCTGGATTTCCCGAGGCGTGGCGTTGAACAGAATGGCGTCAATTGCATTGATCGCGATGCGCGCCTCGCTGCTCACATCCTTGTCACGCCGGTCCTTAATGGCATCGAGTTCCTCCAGCACCGTCATCGGCACCACCACCCGGTGCGACTTGAAGGCGTTGAGCGCCATCGGGTCGTGCAGTAGGACATTGGTGTCTAATACGTAGATTTTGCTCGAATTAACCACTACATCGGAGTGGCGGGTTTGGTCAGCTTCAGCGACGGCGAGTGAATTCATAGATTGGATTTTAGATCCTGTCAGGGGGCGCGAAGCCGCAGATGTCTGGAAGGAAATACCACGGGCCGATAGTGATCCGAGAAG
>JBFJYC010000115.1:0-9683 GCA_041622815.1 Spongiibacteraceae bacterium
GCCGATGAGCGCAACCCCGGCTTTCCGGTATTCGTGGCGGACTCTGCCAATAGCGCAACTTCAATTGCCACCGGTGCGGTGACCAGCATGGGCCGCATCGCCACCAGCGCCGGCGAAGACAAGGATTTAGAAACCATTCTCGAGCAGGCCGCCGCAGCCGGGCTTCGCACCGGGCTGGTCACTACTGTTGCTGTGGCTGGTGGTACGCCGGCGGCCTTTGCGAGTCATGTCGCCAATCGCGGCTGTGTGGTGCCGGCGGCGATGGATTCTCCGCGTTGCCGGGCCGATGCCGTGGCCGCCGGCGGACCGGGGTCGATCGCCGAACAGATGGTGTCGGGTAAAGTCGACGTAATGCTCGGTGGCGGTGCTAAGTATTTCGATCACAAGCAGTCCGCGGATGACCGCAGTGTTACCGAGTTGGCGCGTAGCAATGGTTTCGCTGTTATCCGTACACCGGCCGAACTCGCTGTCGTTAAACCATCGGGTAAGGTTTTAGGCCTGTTTGCGGAGGGCCTGATGCCCGCACGTTTGATCGGTGAGAATGACCGTATCGCTGAGCGCATTACAGGGGCGGATTCCGAATATCCCGCGCCGATGCATTGTGTTGCCAATCCGGAGTTTGCAGGTGTGCCAACGCTCGCCGAGATGACCTCGCGGGCGATCCGGCTGCTCGAAAATCCCAAGGGCTTCTTTTTGATGGTGGAGTCGGGATCGATCGATAAGCAATCCCATGTGCGCCGCCCCTGTGGTGCGCTGGGTGAAGTTGAGCAGTTGGATGAAGCTGTTGCCACTGCGCTGAAATTCGCGGAAGAAAACGGTAATACGTTAATCATTGTCACCGCAGATCACGGCCATTCAGCGCAAATTATTCCGGCATTTAACTGGTTCTCTAATATCGGATTTCACTATTCTCCGGGTCATTACGCGCGCCTGTATACCGCTGACGGTGGCGTGATGGGAGTGGCCTACGCGACCACCACCTACCCGAAAGGCGAAACCCATACCGGGGTCCACGTGCCGGTGTTTGCCAATGCCGCGGAGGGCGTCGAGCTACCAACCCATCTGACGCAGCCGGAGCTGTTCGGCATTTTCCGGCGCTATCTGCAACTTGATTAACCCCGACAGATTCAACACAGGAAATAGTTAACTTGGCGCTACTGACCTTGGCAGAAATCGAGCGTGCCGCGACCACCATCGACGGTAAAGTACTGCGCACCCCGACGGTGTATTCGCCGGCACTGAGTGAAATGTTGGGTGTGCGGACGGTGCTGAAGCTGGAACAGTTGCAGCAGTCGGGTTGTTTTAAACCGCGGGGCATCCACAACAAGTTGTCACGGCTGACCAGCGCGGACAAAGATAAAGGTGTGGTGACGGTTAGTGGCGGCAATCACGGCATCGCCATCGCCATGATCTGTGGCGAGCAGAAGATTGCGGCGACGGTTGTGATGCCAAAATCTGCGCCGGAACCGTCGCAGCAGCGGGTGCGGGACTGCGGCGCGAATTTGTTGCTGGCGTCCGATGTGACTGAGGCCTTTGCCATGGCCGAGGCTGAGGCCGCGAAGGGGCGCAGCTATATCCACGCCTACGACGACCCGGCGATTCTGGCCGGGCACGGCACCCTCGGCTTGGAGATGCTCGACGATGAACCCGCCGTCACCGATGTGATCGTCAGCATCGGCGGTGGTGCGATGATTTCCGGCGTTGCAGCAGCGGTGAAAGGCCGGAAGCCGGATATTAAAGTGTGGGGCGTTGAAACCGAAGGCGCCGATGCGATGACTCAGGCGCTCGCTGCAGGCGCACCGGTGAATATCAAGCCCACCTCGATTTCGTCGACACTGGGTGCGCCGGTGGTGGCGGCGCGCAATCTCGAGCATGTACAGGAGCTGATTGAGGAAGTCATTCTCGTGTCTGATCGCGACGCGGTGCGTGGCGTACTGACACTGGCCGAGCGGGCCAAAGTCTGGAGCGAGCCCGCCGCCGGTTGTGTGCTGGCGGCGGCACAACAGGTCGCCGAACGCAGCGGCCCCGATGCGGTGTTCGGGTTGGTGATCTGTGGTGGTAATAGCAGTTTTGCAGCAGTCGCGGGCTGGGCTGAGAAGTTCGGTTTAGCAACATGAATGGAATGAGTGCTTTGCGCCGGGCCACGCGCCAAATCATTTTCGTCCCGCTGTGCGTGATGTTGGTGAGTTGTTCCTCTTCGCCGGCACAGCCGGGATTAGCGGAAGATACGGTCACCATTCAGCGCGACAGCTGGGGCGTGCCGCATATTTACGCCGCCACCGAGGCCGGCGGATGGTTCGGGCTGGGATACGCTCAGGCCGAGGATCGTCTGGAGTTGATTCTCGGTCTGCCGCGATGGGCGCAAGGCCACGCGGCGGAGATCACCGGTGATGCGGCACTGCCGGTGGATATCGAGATGCGGCGCTGGCGCCATCGGCAGGAAGCCGAGGCCGGCCTGAAGCATTTGAGTCCGCAACTACTCGAAAACTACCGTGCCTATGTCGCGGGCATCCGCCGCTACATGGCGCAGCATCCGGAGCGGGTGCCTAGCTGGGCAGGGCAGCCAGAGGTTATCGATTATCTGGCAATGACCCGCGCGGCGTTCTGGGCCGGCTATATAGGTCGGCTGGGCGCAGCTGAATGCGAAAAAGGTGGTGCGGAGCTGTCGGCAGCGCAGCGCGCCGTGCATGTCGAGTTAGCGGCGCAGGCAGGTATTGTCGCATCCAATGGCTGGGCGGTAATGCCATCCCGAACCGACGACGGCAGTACCATGCTGCTGGCCGACCCCCATGTCGAAGTGAATAGCCCGATGTACTACGAGTTCCGTATGCACGCCGGTGATATCAATACCGCGGGCTTTGCGATGGGCCCGGTACAGTGGCAGATTCATAACCGCCATGTCGGTTGGGCGATGACCACCGGCAACCCCGATATGTGGGATTGCTATCGGGTTAAACGCGCTGCAACCGGCAGTGATAGCTATCGCTACGATGGCGAGCTTCGGCAGCTGGAGCGCTATACCGAAGTATTCAAATCCGCCAGCGGCAAACGGGTCGAACAAACGTTTCTCTATAGCCGCCACAACAGCGTGCTATCACCGGTCGTCGCCGGCACCCCCGATGAATTTTATGTGGTGAGTACCTCATGGATGCACGATACCGGACGTTTCGATGAGGAAATCTATCGGATGTCGAAGGCGCAATCCGTGGCGGAGGTGAAGCAGGTGCTGACCGGACTGGGAACGGCGCCGCAGAACCTGATCGTCGCGGACACCGGCGGCCATCTCTGGTATCTGCGGGCGGGTAAAACTCCGCGCCGCCCAGAGGGGAGCTATGACTGGTTGGGCGCAGTGCCGGGCAATAGCAGTGCCACCGCGTGGCGTGGCTACCACACGTTGAACGAACACGTACAACTTGATGACCCGGCCGATGGCTGGCTGCAGAACAACAATGTATCGCCGGCGGCGATGTATCCGGACGGCCGGTTGCGCGCCGAAGACTATCCCGCTGCGTTGTATAACGCAGACCCGACGCATAACACCTCCCGCGGTATGCGAGCGATACAGGTGCTGTCTGCAGCAACGGATTTTTCGATCGATGACGCCTTGGCGCTGGCATTCGACGAGTATTGGGTAACGACACCGACGTGGCAGGCAGCATTGCGTGCCGCAGCAAAGCACTTGCCGGGTGTGTTTGCCGCGCTCAGCCCGGAGGCGAAGGCGATGCACGACCGCTTGCTGGCCTTCGACGGCTTCGCGCATCGGGAATCGGTCGCGGCACTGGATATGAACTTCTGGGTGGCTGCAGCGGCGGATCAGATTATCCGGCGTCCCGAATTGGATCGGTGGCGGCAGTGGCCGTGGCATATGGAGGCGATGCCTTATCAACTGCAGGCCTTATTGCTGGCGGAACTGGAAACCGCAGTGCAGGACAAAATTGCTGCGACCGGCGGTCTCGATCAACCCCTGGGTGCGTACTATCGCGCGGGTCGCTCACGGGCGGTGCCGCTCGGTGGGTCAACCTTGCTTGCGAAGAATGCCAGCGATTGTGTGTCTGAACAGATTGCCGTTTGCGATCGCACGCTGCGCGCCTTTCGATTCACGCCGGCGCGGGACGGTATCCGGCGGCAAAAACTCGGCAGTCAGTCGATGCGCCTGATGCACTTCACCAAGGACGGGGTGGATTCACAGACCCTGCATGCCTTCGGACAGAATGAAAATCCGCAACATCAACATTACGACGACCAGGCGGAGCTGGCTGGTGCAAAACGAATGAAGCCGTCTTGGTTTAATCGCTCGGACTGGTCCGGCCTGGAAGCCGGCATAATAGAACTACAGATGACAGAGGAGATAGAGCGTCAATGAAACAGAAAGTCATTTTAACCTGTGCGGTAGTCGGTGAGAACGATTACAACCGTGCGCATCCGAATTTTCCGGTGACGACGGATCAAATCGCGGCGGCGGCGCTGGAAGCGGAGCAGGCCGGTGCGTCGGCGGTACATTTGCATGTGCGCGATCCGGAAACCGGCGATGGTTCCCGCGATCCCGATTTATTTCTGGAAATGATCACCAAGGTGCGCGCGCTGGGGGTGAAAGCTGTACTGAATATCACCTGCGGCGGCGGCGCGGTATATCGCCCCGACCCGGCAGACGAATCACGGGCCGGCCCGGGTAGCGATATGGCATCTGCTGAAGAGCGGGTAAAACATATCGAAATGTGTCTTCCGGAAATGTGCTCCATCGATGTCACCACCCAGAATCAGGTCGACAACGGTGACCTTGTCTATCTCAACACTCCCTACACCCTGAAGAAAATGGCGCGTCGGTTTCAGGAATTGGGCGTTAAGCCGGAGATCGAAGTGTTCGCGCCCGGCGACGTCCTCCTCGCCAACCAGATGCTCGCCGATGGCTATTTCGATACGCCGCCGGTATATCAGATTGTGATGGGGACCAAATGGGGCCTGCCGGCAACGCCGGAAACAATGATCTACATGCGCAACCTACTGCCGCCTGACGCGGTGTGGGCAGCCTTTGGTATTGCGCGCATGCAGATGCCGATGGTGGCACAGGCGGTATTGCTCGGTGGCAATGTCCGCGTTGGTCTCGAAGACAATTTGTATCTGAGCCGGGGTGTGTTTGCGACTAACGGCGACCTGGTCGATCGCGCGAAAACAATTATCGAAAGTCTGGGTGCTGAAGTGGCTACCCCGGATGAGGCCCGCCAGATGTTGGGTCTGACTACTTAAAGGGAAAGAATGTGAAACTGCAAAACAAAGTTGCATTGGTGACGGGCGCGGGTCGTGGTATCGGGCGGGAGATAGCGCTCAAGCTTGCATCCGAGGGTGCGGATCTGGTGATCAATGATCTCGATGCCGAGCCTTTGGCTGAGACCGCAGCGTTGGTTACTGAATCCGGACGGCGGGTGGTTCAGCTTGCGGGCAGCGTTTCCGATCTGGATTTTGGTGAGCGATTTGTCGCCGCCGCGCTCGACGAGTTCGGCCGCCTCGATATTATTATCAACAACGCCGGTTTTACCTGGGACAACGTCATTCAAAAAATGACCGAAGAACAATGGCAGACCATCATGGATGTGCATCTGTCAGCGCCTTATCGAATTCTCAAGGCGGCGGCGGACTACATTCGCCACGCAGCTAAAACCGAGGAGGAGCAGGGCGAGCCGGTGCAACGCAAAGTGGTCAACATTTCCTCGACGTCCGGTGTATTTGGCAATGCCGGACAGGCGAATTATTCAGCGGCTAAGGCGGGCATTATCGGGCTGACCAAGGCAATGGCTAAGGAGTGGGGTCGCTACCGCGTTAATGTGAACAGCGTCGCCTTCGGATTGATCGAAACACGCCTCACGCAGGCACTGGACAGCGAACAGGCGAGCATTGATGTCGCGGGTAAATCAATCGCGGTAGGCGTGCAGCGCAGCTCGCTCGACGCTATGCAGGTACTGATTCCGATGCAGCGCGCCGGAAAACCTTCGGAAGCGGCTGGGGCAGTGGTGATGTTGTGTTATCCGGAAGCTGACTATGTCACAGGTCAGAATGTGCTCTGCTCAGGTGGGATGTTCTAACGTTATCCTTAGAGGATGGCTGGCGCGGGCTTAGTTTTAAACCGCCGCGTCAGCAATCTCCAGCGGCAGTTTTCGTACGCGCAACTGCTAATTCCTCGCGCACATGCGTGGCGGCGATCAGGAAATGAATTGCACCCCAGACGGTAAATATGACTGACGCCGCCAGCGAATAGCGGAGGCTGTCAGCGCCGACAATCGTACTGAGAAAATCACTGAGTGCACCCACCGCCAGCGGCCCGCAGCCGAGGCCGATCAGGTTGGTGGTGAGCAGAAAAGTCGCCGACCCCATCGCCCGTAAATGCGGCGGCATAATGGTTTGTATAAGTCCATAAACGGGGCCGGTGTATACGGACATCGCCGCGATCGGGACCATAAACATCAGCGCCGATAGCCACCAACGCGGGACAATGAGACTACCGAGCGCAAAGGGGATGCTGAATAGCAACGCGATAGCCGGTATCCACAGTAACCAGCGGCTGTCGCGGGGCCCGAATTTGTCACCAAGCCAGCCACCGAGGAGGACGCCGCCAACCCCGGCGATAAGGCTGGAGAAGGCCAGTGTGATACCGAGGATGCCGGTTTCCACGCCAAACGTTCTAATCAGATAAGACGGACCCCAGGTCGCTGTGGCATAAGCGGTGAAGGTAAAAAATGAGGTGGCCAGGCAGGCATGAACAAAAGTCTTGGTTCGATATAGCTCGCGTATGGCGCTGGTAAAGTCGACGCCGGCTGTCGGGGCGAGTTCTTTTTGTGCGACCCGCGGTTCACGCACGAGCAGTGGTAATAGCGCTGCCATCAGCAAGCCGGGGATGCCGACAATAATGAAGGCCATCTTCCAGCCGTACCACTGATTGAGAATGCCGCCCAGTAGCAGGCCAAGAAAGCCGCCTACCGGTATGCCTAGCGAGTACAGCGACATTCCGCGGGACCGCTCGTGCTCGTCGAAGTAGTCTGTCAGCAACGAATGTGATGCCGGGGTCGCTCCGGCCTCGCCGATACCGACGCCGACCCGCGCCAAGAGCAGCTGCACAAAACTACTGGCCATGCCGCAGAACACGGTCATCAGACTCCACACAAAAATCG
The DNA here is from genome assembly GCA_041622815.1 of Spongiibacteraceae bacterium. Lineage (GTDB taxonomy): Bacteria > Pseudomonadota > Gammaproteobacteria > Pseudomonadales > Spongiibacteraceae > JBFJYC01. The sequence continues at coordinate 7,161 of JBFJYC010000115.1, forward strand.
AGACGCTGACAATTTTCACGCGATTGAAACCGCGGTCTACAAGCCGTGCGATCGGCAAACCGAGTAGGGTGTACAGGAGTGCGAATGCCAGCCCTGACAACAGTCCCAGTTGCGTGTCGCTGATATTCAGGTCTTGTTTAATTGGCTCCAACAGAATGGTCAGAATTTGCCGGTCGAGCTGGTTCAGTGTGTAAACCACCATCAAGCTGCCGGCAACGAACCATTTGTATCGTGGGTTGGCAGGCAGTGGTGAGGCGTCCGACTGTTGTTCTGTCGTCATATTATTATCGTCGTTATGAATTGAGCTGCTGGTTCGTTACCCATCGACAAATTAAGCCGGGGGCGCGGCGAGTATTGCTGTTTAGCTGAGGAAGTCAGGTTGTCGAAATGCTGGGTTCGGGTAGTCGTAGAAACCTTTGCCGGCTTCGGTGCCGGTGTCGCCGCGTTCGACCATATCCACTAAATATTGGGGTGGCTTATCCCGCTCATCGCCGCTGGCAGCGTAGTAGCTGTTTTCAACCGACAGTATCGTGTGCAGGCCGACATCATCCATCAGGCCGCAGGGGCCCATATCGACGCCCCAGTTCAGCATCCAGCCGCGGTCAATGTCCTCAGGGGTGCTATAGCCGCCTTCGATCTGACGTAACACTTCCTGCTTGATTACCCGCCACAAGCGGTTGCCGGAGTAGCCCATTTGTTCTTTGTGAGTTTGCACCGGCACCATGCCGATAGCCCGCGCCCAGTCTTTGGCAAAACTCAGTGTCGCTTCGGCGGTGAGCTCGCAACCCATGAGTTCGACCAGTTTCGAATAACGCGGATCGTTGAAATTCAGGCAGAAAAAGCGATCGGCACGGCCGCTGGCTTCGGCTAGCGGGCTGCACAGCAGGGAAGATGTATTGGAGCCGAGGTAGGCATCTGCGGGCAGATGCTCTTGCAGTTGTTGGTGAACCTTCTGCTTCAGTGCCAGTTTTTCCGGAACATTTTCAAAGGCGAGTTGTACGCCGGCTAAAGCTTCGGTCAGCGATGCACAAATTTTCAGGTGTGAAGTCACAACCGAGCGCTCAGGTTCGTCACTCCAGCTCAGTGCATTTTTTTGCGAGTGAGCCGCCTGGGAGGTGTCAGCGTCAAAAATATGCGTGGTCAGCCCCGCGCGAGCGCAGGCCCAGGCGACTTTGGTGCCCATAATGCCGAGGCCGATAATGGCAACAGGTCGGTTGGCTTGAAATTTTTCCATTATAAAATTCTTATGTCAGTCCTTTTTGCTGTCATGATCGTTTTTTAACTTCGCTTTGCGTACCAGATTCCGGACATCGGCGAGCAACGATTTGGCATCATAAACAATGCCGTCTTTTACTGTATATCGCACACCACCTGCTGCGATGACTTTGCCGCTGTCGTCGCGCCCCAACATGCCCGTACCGTAAAGCGCTTTGAAGTTGGCCAAAGGGTTTTCTTTGAGGATCACCAAATCAGCGTACTTTCCCGCCGCAATACTGCCTCTGTTGTCGGCTTGGCCCAGCGCCTCAGCTGCGTGCAGCGTTGCTGCACGAACTACCTCCAAGGGAGAAAAGCCCGCTTCCTGTAGTAGCTCCAGTTCACGAATAAAGTTAAAACCATATAATTGATACATGAAACCGGCATCAGAGCCCGCGATTACGCGCCCGCCCCGGTTTTTGTAGTCATTGATGAACTGCATCCAGCGCCTGAAATTCATTTTCCACGCGATTTCGTCAGCGGTTGTCCAGCCGATCCAGTAGGAGCCGTGGGCGGCAGCGTCAGCGGAGTAGAACTTCCAGAGCGAGGGCAGCGTGTATTCATCGTGCCATACGGCCCGTTGTGCCCGCATCAGGTCCCGGTTCGCTTCATAAATAGCCAGCGTCGGATCGAGGGTCAGATCATTGCTCAGCAGCGAATCTAAAACGGTGTTCCAACGATCGCTCCCGGGCTTGGCGGCTTGTAACCACAGTCTACCGGCAGCGCCAAATCGATGTTGTTCGTTGGCGTAGTTGTAGCCTGTCGGGTAATGCTGAATGGTGCGGTCATCGAAAAGGGCTTCGGGTAATCCATACCAGTGCTCAAGTGTGGTTAATCCCCAATCGCTTGCATCCACCGCATTGGCTGCCGCGACATAGAGCTGTGAGGCATGAAGCGCCGTGCGTAGATCACGCTTACGGGCTTCACCGAGCGCGGCTTCGAGGATTGCCGGTGGTGCGCCAAAGAATTTTATGCCATCTGCGCCTTTACCATCGATAAATTTTACCCAATTCCGTGCTTGCTTCGGTGTAGTGATCGGTGCCGCGGCATCTTGCCCGAAGTGCGCGAATACCTGAATTCTTGGCGCGGCGATTTCATTTCTGGCACTTTTACGTCGGTGGTCCAGATTCCACTGCAGCCCGTTACCACTACCCGGGTCGCGAATGGTGGTGATGCCATGGGCCAACCAGAGCTTGAACACATATTCTGCGGGTGTCCCCTGTGCGGATCCGCCGATATGGGCATGGGCGTCGATGAACCCGGGCAGCA
>JBFJYC010000116.1:0-9569 GCA_041622815.1 Spongiibacteraceae bacterium
CTGACCGACGCAGGAAGCGTCCGCTGCGAGATGGTATAGGGCTCGGTCAGGGTTTCGAGAATGCGCTGCGCGTGAATCATCTCGCCGGCAATGGAGGTGTTATAAATGACCATCGCAAACGATTGGTTGCTGACGCGCGCGATAATAGTACCGAGTCGGCTGGATTTTCTAAGCCGGTCCGCGACCTGACTCAATAAATGATCATTCTTGAGATTGCTCGCTGTGTCATTGCTGAACCCGAGTTTGTCGACAGTGATGAGCGATAGTGCGAGTCGCAACTGCTCTGCAGATGCCCGCCTGATGGCGCTTGCAAGCTGTTCATCAAAGCTGCTTCGGGTCATCAGTGCGGTCAGCGAATCCAGTTCTGTTGATAAGTCCTGGCCGGTGGCCGCTTTTTTGCCGGTCGGAATTGCGTCCTTCAGGGTGGCTTTTATTGCTTTGCGACCGAGCCAGTCGATTTCGACAGCGTCAACCAGTGCCGAGGATTTGTCAGGGAGAATAAGCTCGTTTGTTTGCCCGGGTATCAACGGACCGTTAAACAGCGTGCCGGTTAATTTGTTTGCAGGTTTTTTCAGCAGAATTTCAGCAGCGGTATTGAGGAATATGATTTCGCCGTATTCATCGACAATCAGCACCCCGTTCTCAACAAGACTCAGCGCGGCCAGATATTGCTGGTGCCGCTGAGTGGAGGTTATCGCGTAGTTAATTGCCTGAATAGTCACTTCCGCATTGGCATCGTCAATCACCAGATGCTCATCAACATAGCTTGCTATAGAGCGCTGTTCGTCGGCATTCAGGCGTCTTTCTGACAATGTGATGAGTGGGATTTGCTGTACGTATTCACGCCAGTAGGATTGCGAAGCGCTGCGGTCAAGGATCGATCGGTGACAGATAATCGCGTCGGAGGTGTTGCTCTTGGCAAATTCCAGCGCATCAGTAAGGTCAGAAAATAGTGTCAGCCGCTCAGTGACGGTGGGCGTTAATTTCCCACAGAACCGGGAGGTCGATGCGGGCGGTGCCACAAGGATCGCGCGCCAGCCAGTGTTGCTATGCAGCGGCATCTGCGCTTAATCGCTGTTTGCTTCGAACATATTTGCCAATAACTTTCGGTCGTCTATCAGCGTGTGAACGCCATTGCCTGACAATATTCCGGCGACATTGGTGAATGGTTCTGTAATATTGATGCCGCCGCTATCGATGGTGTATTCGCGGATTGCATTGTCATGATAGGAGCCCCGCATTTTCAGCACGGTAATTCCGCGGCGCATTTCACCGCGAATCTCGACGTAGCGGAGCACAATGATCTGATCGGTAATGGTTGAAATATGGGTCTCGGTGATCGAATCGCCGCCCATCAGCTTTTCCGAGGTGTTGGTAAACAAGCCCGCGGCAGACACACTTTTCATATGGCTGGTAATGCCCAGTACGAATTCACGGAATGACTTGCTGGACGACATGCGTTCCAGTGCAGACAGGCTATCGATGGCAACGCGGGTTGGCTTGTATTCCTCGATAATCTGTTTAATGCGTACCAAATGATCGATCAGACTGCGGCTTTCCGGATATTCGGCAACGATCTTCAGGCTGCCTTCTTGCTGCGCTTTTGCGTAATCAACACCCCATGCATTGGCGTTGCGCGTAAGCTGCGATTCGCTTTCTTCAAAGGCGAACAACAGCGAGCGTTCGCCCGCATCGATACCGGCTTTCATAAACTGGGCGACCATCAGTGTTTTACCGGTACCGGTGGCGCCGCTGACCAATATGATGGAGTCGCGGAACGGCCCGCCTTTACACATTTCATCGAGTTTGGTGATGCCTGAGGATATGCGTGTGGTCAGCGAGGTGTGGTTGAGCCGGATAGCGGCTAACGGCGATAGGGTGAGACCTTCTTGGCCATCGATAGTGAAGGGGAACTCACCGGTCATATGGGCGGCGCCGCGCAGCTTCACAATTTCCATGGTACGCCGGCGGCGTTCATTGTCCTGGCGGTTGCGTAACAGCATCACATTGTCGGCAACAAATTCCTCGACGTCATAACGGGCGATCGGTCCGTCTTCGCTGGAGCGCTCAGCGGTAATCAGACTGGTAACGCCCATCATCCGCAGTGCGCATACCAATCGGAACAATTCGGTGCGCACGATTTGCGCATCGACTACCTGCGGAAACAAAGCACCGACCGAGTCGAGGATGACGCGTTTGGCACCGACTTTGTTCGCTGCGTGTTCAACTCTTGAAATCAACGCGGACAGATCATAGTTGCCCGATCTGACCGGGCTTTCGCCGGCGACCGGTGAGGCGTCCACAACAGCGATGCGCCCCTCGTCGATGTGTTTCGCTAACTTCCAGCCGAGGCTGGTGGTATTGCGAACCATATCCTCCGGATTTTCTTCAAAGGTGACGAGTACGCCGTTCTCATCAAACTGCTCCACACCATGGGCCAGAAACTGCAGCGCGAACAATGTCTTACCGCTGCCCGCTGAACCGCCGACCAGGGTAGATCTGTTTCGCGGAATACCCCCGTGGGTCAGTTCATCAAAACCGGTGATTCCGGTGGGTAATCGGTCCGGAGTCTTTAATTCGCTGTAGGTACTACTCATGCCAATGGTTCTCCGAGATAACACCCAGCGCCTCAAGCACGGCGCTGCGATCTGACAGGTCGCCGACAATACGTCGGGTTGGTAAAGGGCGTGTTTTGATTAGGGTGGGGGTTGCAAGAACCCGGTGTTGTTCCGCGGCCTCAGGGTCTAATTTCACGTCGATAATTTCCAGTGTAACGCTACTCGCGAGATCGTTTTCAATAATAAGGTTCAGGTTGCTTGTCGCACGTTTTCCTAAGGCATTGCTGCCATATATATACAAGTGGAATACATAATCCGTCACGAAGTTTTGTGAGCTGTTTCTGCAGCGGTTTTATTGGCACTGCGGTAGAAGCTGACCAAATGCCCCATCACTTCCAGTGCCAGCAAACGACCATCGGTATTCAAATAAAAGGCGCGTTCCGGTCGCACATTTCGGGTTGCCTCTTCCAGTGCTTTTACGTGGATATCCATGATGTCGTTGGGACCGGCACCGGCGGCACCTAGCTGCGCCACCAGGTCCTTCATGTCAATTTCCGGTTTTGCGCGGTTGAGTACCAGGCTGTCGAGATAGACTTTCAGCATTTCGGTATAGCGTTTAAGTGTCGACTCATACAATTCGGTATTGTCTACGTGCAGTGATGTGGATTTTGCCCGTATGTCGCTTTGTTTGGCAGTGAGTGCCCGCTCGCTGGCCAGTGCCTCTTCCAACCGCCGCAGATGAATTTTGCGTCGTGAAATCGCAAACGACAGGATGCGCCGCAGATTTCTTTCCGTAATCTCGTCTTTGCCAAGAAAATCCTGTGCGCCGGCGTCTATCGCCTCGTAAGCGAGTTCGCCTTTGCGGATGCCGGTCAGCACGATGATGGCGGCATCTCCGCTGGCGGCATGAACTGCATGGACGGTATCGATACCGTTGGAGTCGCCTAGATTCATATCCAGCAGAATAACTTCCGGTGCCGCTTTCGCGATCATTGCCAATGTTTCTTCGAGTGTCGATGTGCGCTCGAGGACATGACCGGGCAGTTGTAGGTCGCTCAGCACGCGCTCGATCATAAACGCGTCCGCATCGTTATCTTCGGCGAGAACGATCAGCAGGTCAGAGTTATTGTTGGCGCTTGTTTCTGTCACGGATAATTGAGTCAGTTAAAAATACTAATTGTTAATTATTTCAGTACGCGAGTTTAACCGAGCTGGCACTTATTTTCCGACATATTTAGCGCGCGGCCGGATCAGGCGGCTGTCGGGTTTAAATTCCAGGTAGTGGGCGACCCAGCCAAACACCCGCGCCATGGTGAACAGCGCGGTAAAATACTGATCGGGTATGCCCAGACTGTGAAACACCGCACCTTTGTAAAACTCGACATTGGCCCGGATTTGTTTGCCCCGCTTGGCAAATTCCTGCTGGCAGGCGGCTTCCACGGCGCAGAGTGTCTCCAGCAGTTGCCGGCTTTCGCCTGCGGTGCAAAGCGCCTGCGCCATGGGTTTCAAAACCTTGGCGCGGGGATCGACGACGCGATACTCGCGGTGGCCCATGCCCATGATTTTGACCTTGTTCGCGAGACACTCCGCGACATAAGCGGCGGCTTTGTCCGCGCTGCCGATATCGCGCGCCATTTCCAGCGCCGCCTGATCGGCACCGCCGTGCAACACGCCGAACAGGGTGCCGACAGAAGCGGCGATGACCGACTGCAGCGGTGCTTCGGTGCTGGCGCAAATGCGCCCGGCGAAGGTGCTGACGTTAAAACTGTGCTCCATCTGTAGAATTTGTGCGGCGTCCAGCGTGCTGATTTGTTGCGGTGTTGCCGCACAGCCGTGAAACATCTGCAGAAAGTCCGCATTCGGGCTCAGCGCCGGATTTGGCGGAATAATATCGAGTCCCTGTGACAGGCGATGCCAGGCGGCCAGCAGTGAGGGAATTTTTGCGGCGATAAACAGGCCGGCGACAGCATCCGCTGAAAATGTCTCTGTTGCAGCATCCGGCACGGCCAGCGCGGGTACCACACTTTGCAGCATCAACATCGGATGCAGCGCGGTTGGCAGGGCACGCAACAGATTCACTTCGGACTCGGTCAGACGCCGATGCCGCGCAAGATAGTCGTGCAGGGCGCTTTGCCGGCCGGCATCCGGCCAGTCTCCGAACAGCACCAGCCAGGCGACATCAATAAAGGGTTTAGCGGCGAGCTCTTCCACTGAGTGACCCCGGTAGGTGAGCACGCCGGCTTCGCCCTGCACGTCGCAAATGGCGGTGCTGCCGACTTCGATACCGGCCAGATCCTCGGAATAAACCGTGTTGTTTTGTGCTGCTGTCATGCGGAAATGCCTTTAAATCAATAACCTAATTAAACAACAGCCTTTTTAAACGCTGCCGCCATCGATGTGCGAAAAGCAGCGGGGTCATGTTCGAAGGCGGCCCGCACATTGCGCGCATGGTCATCGGTGTCGAATTCGTCTATGCCCCGGGCCGCAGCATCGAGACCGGCTATCGCGATCTCTGCCGGCTGTGCTTTGTGCATGCCTTTGACGCGTTCTGCAAGGCGGGTGTCGACGCTGCCGACTATCAGCGAGCAGACGTGAATGCCCAGCGGCGCCAGTTCGGCTCGCAGACAATCGCTGGCGCAGCGTGCGGCATGCTTTGATGCGCTGTAACCGCCCATCGGCGGCACCGCGACAATGCCGGCCACCGATAATACATTGATCATGCTGCCGCCATTGTTGGCTTCGATAAGCGGCGCGAAGGCGCGGCTCATGGCTACCAGACCGAGATAGTTAATCTCCATTTCGCGGCGCATGGCGCTCATATCCGGCGCGCCGAACAGGGTTTCCCACTCGGTGGTGCCGGCGTTGTTGACGAGTAGAGTGATATCGCCGGCCTGCGCTGCGGCGGCTTGTATCTGCGCTTCATCGGTCACATCGAGTGTGACCGGCACCACCCGCTCCGGAAATTCTTGCACCAGGTGTTGCGCGCCGTCGGCTGCGCGGGTGCCCACGTATACCCGCGCTGCGCCGCGGCCGAGTAGCTCCCGCACGAAGGCCTCACCGATGCCGCGATTGCCGCCGCTGACGAGTGCGCGACAGGCCTTGTAGTCAAAAGTGTCCATGTTTTCAAATTACTCCTGCAACCATGACGCGAGCGGGCTTGGGTCAATATATTCTTCGATATAGCTGATTTTGTTGTCGCGTACGCTCACCAGCGCACAGGCAAACAATTCAATTTTTTCATCTTTGTTGTCGGTAATGCGCAGGATGTGCTGCTGCACATAACCGCCTTTGATTTGCTCCAGCCGTTTGATGTGATACTCACGGGATTTCGCCTTGTCCATCATCCATTGCAGGGTTGTCATATTCTCCTCGACGGTCTGCACCTTGCCATCGTAGTTGTGCCAGATGCCCGCGTCTTTTGTGAAGCAACGCTGTGCGGTTTTTATATCGCCGGCTTCAACAGCTTCAATAAAACGTTTCGCCAGTGCCAATGCGCCCATGAGTGTCTCCGGTGGAAATAAGAGGAGGGACTATAGGTGATTTAAAGGGGCGCTCGCTACGCTTGAGTGCGCGCTATCAAAGTGCGGGCGCCGGTGCCTGTGTGTCGGGGTGGGCCTGCAGGTGCAGTCGGTGGCGGAGATTGCGGGCGCTCGCTTCCACGCTGATATTCAGCAGCGCGGCTACCGCGATCAGCAGCAGTGCCTCATCGAAGCGAAATGCCTCGAAGGCGCTGTCGATATAAAAACCGAGGGTAGCGATACCGAGCACGCCTAGCACCGCAGTTTCCCGCAGAATGATTTCCCAGCGATAAAACAGCAGCGCCAGAAACTGGCTATAGATGCGGGGTAGCAACTCGTAACTATAGCGATTCAAATGTTTTGCGGCGTCGATGCGCAGCCGGGTCGCATCGCCGAAGCGGCCGCTCAGATTGGCGATAATCGCGCCGTTGTGCAGGCCCATGGCGACCACCGCGGGCAGCATTGACGGCCCCCAGACCAGCAGCAACACAAAGGTGATAATCAGCTCGGGTGTCGCCCGCAATATCACCAGCAAGCAGTGGCCGGCCAGCCGCAGCGGTTTGACGCTGAAGTGGGCGGAAACCAGCGGCAACATAACGAGTGCCAGAAACCCCGCCAACGCGACGGCCATCTGACTGACGAGTACGGTATTGATGGCACCGGGCAGGGCACTGTGCCGGAGTATGTCGGCAACCCAGGGCAGTAAGGCGGCGACATCACCATCGCGCAGCGGCGCCGGCACCATATCGCCGGCTATTTGTCCGGGCATCCCCGGGTTCAATTCAGTGCCGGCAATGATCCAGACCAACGCCGCCAGGGCGGCGAAGGGCCAAACCGTCCAACGCATCCACAGCCGCAGTCCCGCAATCAGCAGATACAGGATCATCAGTAAACCGGCGGCGATCGCGTAGTGTCCCTGCATAAAGGCCGCGACCAAGTGGTAGCCGAGCGTCGGCAGGCCGATAAACCCGAGAATCGTACTGGAGCGGATGCCGCATTCGAGTCGGTATAAGGTGTAATCCGCCAGCTGTGTGCGCACCGCGGCAAAAGTACCGTAGGCGAAGCGGCTCAGCCGGTCGCTGCCGTCGGGAATTATCGCCGGTTTTACGGCGCGGGCTTCTTCGATGATCTCGGCGTAGACCTTGGCGAATATGCCGCTATAGGGCAGGGCGATGGCGAGCATGGCGGTCAGTGGTTGAATGCCGATCAGCTGCAAGAACAGCAAGCCCCAGAACAATTCATGCACCGAGCGCAGCGCCGCGCAGCACCAGCGCACGCCGCGATGCCCGTAAACCAATGCCAGCGCAAAACCGGCGGCCGCGGCGATGGAGACGCCGGTAATGGCATAAGCCAGTGTTTGCAGCAGCGCCTCAGATAGCTCCGGCCACGGCAGCCACGCCGGATGCATAAAGCCTGCCGCGATGCGTTGCAGTTCAAATAAGGGGGTGCGTGTGGTGACGCCGAGGTCGCCGAATGCGGCCGCAATAGCGGCCAGCGCAAGTAATAAAAGTGTTGCCCTCGCCGCCGGTGACACCGACAGCTGCTCAGTGCGAAGCATCGCCGTAGAGCAGGCTGAGTTCGGCGGGGTCTGCAGCAGCGGCGGCGCAGTCCAATGCGACGCGACCGTCGCGCAGGCCGATAATACGATCGCAGTAGCACAGGGCAAGTTCGACATCGTGCAGCGCGATAACCGCGCTGCCGCCGTGGCTGGTGAGCATATTCATGCAAAGTTCGGCGGTGGGGCGGTCGAGATTGGCGACCGGTTCATCGGCGAGAATCACCGGCGCTTCGCTATAGAGTGCGCGGCCGATCGCGGCGCGTTGCTGCTGGCCGCCGGATGTCTCGGCGGCGGGTTTTAGCAATACGTCCTGCAGCTGCAATGTTGTCGCCAGCGCGGTGATTTCCGCATCGCGGTCGGCGCGGCGGTAAAACAGATTCAATAAATTATAAAAGGCGTTGTAGCGGTCCAGCCGGCCCATGTAGATGTTGTGCCAGACACTGAGTTTGTCGACCAGACCCAAATCCTGCGCAATTAGTGCGACCTGCTGTGACTGGGAGCAAAGCGCCCGGTAGATCAGCGAGAGGAGGGTTGATTTGCCGACGCCGCTTTTGCCCAGCAAGGCGATGCGCTCGCCGGGGCGGATACAGATATTGATATCGCTGATTACCCGCAGGCCGTGGTAGCGCGCCTCCTGCCCGTGCAATACAAGCACCGGCGCGGCATCGGTCGGTACCTGCCCGGTCACCGGCGGTTGAACTTACAGATCCAGCGCGCGCGCGGTTTCAGCGATCGAATCGTAGTCGCTGTTTTGCGCCGGGATAAAGCCGCGCCGCGGAAAAGCGTTCAACAAATCGGGATCTTTCATATTCAGCAGGGCAGCGGTGACCCGGTCTTTGAAGCCCTCGCCGAACCTTTGTTCGACATCGTCACGAATAGTCCAGTGATAATCGTTATAGGCGGGGCTCTGCCAGATGACGCGCACTGCGTCGGTGTCGATGCGGCCGGCGGCGAGTTCCGCTTCCCAGACCTGAAAATTCACCGCGCCGATATCGTAGGCGCCCGATTGCACGAGTGCGATGCTGCGCGAATGGTTGCCGCTAAAGCCGACGCGCTTGAATATTTTGCGCGGCGGTTCGGCAAAATATTTACGGAGATAGTATTCCGGCATCAGGCGTCCCGAAGTTGAGCTTTTTGAGCCGAAGGTCAGTGTGTGCCCGCGCATGGCATCCTGCATCGATTGGGAGTAGCCGATGGCCGTGCTTTTATGGGCGATCAGGTAGCTCCGAAATTCGGTGTCCTCAATGCCCTGCGCAATGGCTTCCGCGCCGGGTACCAGCTGGCGTGCGCGGACACCGGTGAGGCCGCCGAACCATGCCAGCTGCACCTGGTCGTTGCGGAATACCGTGACCGCGGTGGCGTAGGAGCGCACCGGCACGTAGCGCACTGGTACGCCGAGTTCGGCGCTGAGGTAGTCCGCCACTTTCTGAAAGCGTTGCTGCAGGCGTGTTTCATCAGCATCGGGTATGGCGGTAAAGCTGAATACCGCATCGCCCGCATAAGCGGCTTGCGTGATCAGCAATAGTGTCGCAGCGATCAGTGCCGCCGCACAGACGCGGTTTTTCATCAGGTATAGCTCTCAATCGGCGGGCAGGCGCACATCAGGTTGCGGTCACCGTAGACATTGTCGATGCGGTTCACCGGCGGCCAGTGCTTGTTGTTGCGCGAACCGGGCGCCGGCCAGGCCGCGGTCTCGCGGCTGTAAGGGCGATCCCAGTTGTCGCTGATAATGTCGGCGATGGTGTGCGGCGCCTTGCTCAGCGGATTGTTATCCAGCGGCCATTCGCCGTTTTGTACTTTATCAATTTCGCCGCGGATGCTGATCATGGCGTTGCAGAAACGGTCCAGTTCCGCCAGTGATTCGCTCTCGGTCGGTTCAATCATCAGCGTGCCGGCAACCGGAAATGACATGGTCGGCGCATGGAAGCCGTAATC
>JBFJYC010000117.1:0-9567 GCA_041622815.1 Spongiibacteraceae bacterium
AGGTGATTCGCCACAAAGTCGCGGAGATGAAACAAAAGATTAACGCCACTGCGGGCTATTTGCAGAACTGTGCATTGGCGATGGCCAATGGCCAGGCCAACGCCGGCGATATCGCCTTACTAAAAGTGCAGGCGAGCCAGACGATGGAGTTCTGTGCGCGGGAGGCGATGCAGATACTGGGCGGCGCAGGATACTTACGCGGCAACCGCGTCGAGCGTATTTACCGGGAAGTGAGAGTGAATGCGATCGGTGGTGGCTCCGAAGAAATCATGCGGGACTTAGCGGCAAGGCAGATGGGGCTATAGAGGAAAAACAATGAGAGCAATTGTCTGTAAAGAACTCGGCCCGGCTGAAAAACTGGTTATGGAAAACGACTGGCCGCTGCCGGAAACCGGTGAGCACGATATTGTCGTCAAGGTGATAGCGGCGGGATTGAACTTTCCGGATGTGCTCACCATCCAGGGCAAATACCAGATGCAGCCGGAGATGCCGTTTATTCCCTGCGGGGAATGCTCCGGTATTGTAGAAGCTGTCGGTGAGAAAGTTACACGTTATAAGCCCGGTGACAAGGTGATCGTCGCTGCCCAGACCGGTGCGCTTTGCGAAAAGATTGTCGTTTCCGAGTTCTCTGCACTGCCGATGCCCGCGAGTTTGAGCTTTGTTCAGGCCGCGGGTATTTGTATTACTTACTTCACTTCACATCATGCGCTTAAGCAGCGGGCGAACCTGCAGCCCGGCGAGACGGTACTGGTGCTCGGCGCCGGCGGCGGTGTCGGCATCACCGCGGTCGAATTGGCGAAAGCGATGGGCGCTACAGTTATTGCCGCGGCCAGTTCCGAAGAAAAATTAGCGCTCGCCAAAAAGCTGGGTGCAGATCATCTGGTGAACTACAACGAGAAGCCGCTTAAAGAAACTGTGAAGGCACTCACCGAAGGTCGTGGGGTCGATGTCGTCTATGACCCGGTCGGCGGTGATTATTCAGAGCCGGCACTGCGCTGTATGGCGCGAAACGGTCGGTTTCTGGTCATCGGCTTTGCGAGCGGGCCTATTCCAAAGATTCCGCTTAACCTGACACTGTTAAAAGAATGCGCCATTGTCGGCGTATTCTGGGGCTCCTTTTCGGCTTGGGAGCCGGATGTTCATCAGCAAAATGTGGATGAGCTTTGGCAAATGTTTGAGAGTGGCAAGCTAAATCCGGTCGTGTCAGATGTATTCCCTCTATCTGACGCAGTCAAAGCCTTCAATTGCTTATCAGACCGCCGTGCGCTTGGGAAAGTCGTTGTTCAGGTCGCAGCTGAATAGGCGCCGGTTCATAAATCTATAAGCGCACCGGCCAGGGCTTCCCTGGCCGCTTTCCTAGTTCTTTAAAACCACTTAAACCAATTCGCATTCAGGACTTTCTAAGTCGTGGCGACGGCGAACTGTTGCGCTCAGAATCTGTCGTTCTCGAACAACTTGTAAATGTTAATGACGCTTTCCCGGTGACTACGGCCGGAGGCTGCCGATGTTCAGCTGCGACATTTAATCAAAAAACAGGAGAAGACGATGCAACAGCTGACCGCAATGGATGCCACATTTCTGCATCTGGAAACACCGGCCATGCCGATGCATATCGGGTCTGTGTCCATCTATGATCCATCCACCGCGCCCGGTGGTTCTGTCAGCTTCAAACAGATAATGGAAAACGCCGTGACGCGCGGTGGCAGCATGCCGACGATGAATAACCGCATCCTCGAAGCTCCCCTGTCTATAGATCTTCCTTACTGGATAGCGGATGAGGTGTTTGACCCCGAATTCCATATTCGCCATATCGCATTGCCTCAGCCCGGCGATTGGCGGCAATTCTGTATCCAGATTGCACGCCTGCATTCACGCCCGCTGGATCGCTCACGGCCTCTGTGGGAAATGTATGTGATCGAAGGACTCGATAAGGTTGCGGGTTGTCCGAAGGGCTGCTTCGCGGTTTACACAAAAGTCCACCACGCTGCTATTGACGGAGTATCGGGGATGGAGCTTGCCGCCGCGACGCATGATCTTGAGCCTGATCCGGCACGTCCGCCATCAACAGGAGTATCTGTAGTCAAACTTGAATCCGCGCCAGGTGTGCCAGAGTTGTTGTTCCGCGCGCAGCTCAACGCGATACGCAAACCAAAGAAGCTGCTTGCTCTGGCAAAGGAAGCAGCCCCTGGTATCGCACGATTTTCCGAAGGTATACGCAGCGGCAAACTCAAGCGTGTCGGCGCGGTGCCCTTTACCCGCTTTAATGAGAACGTAACACCGCACCGCGTGTTTGATTCCTTGCTCTGCGATTTCGAAGACATACGAACGATCAAGAACATGATGAAGGGCGTAACCGTCAACGATGTTGTTCTCGCAATTTGTGGTGGCGCGCTCAATAAATATCTGACCATTCACAACGAGCTTCCCGATTCGTCGCTGGCTGCCTTAGCCCCCATTAATGTCCGTAGCAAAGACAGTGCGGGCGCAATGGGTAATCAGGTGTCGCAGATGACAGTATTGCTACATACCGACATTGACGACCCGATCAGGCGTTTGGCGGCGGTCAATCAGGGCACGCGGGATGCGAAAGAACTGACCAATGCGATCGGCGCCAAAACAATGGCGAACAGCTCGCAGTTTATTCCCACCATGCTGTTGGCGTCGGCTTCACGTCTATCAATCAAACAAGGGCCGGCTAACCGGAAGAATCCGACTTACAACTGCGTGGTCTCGAATGTGCCGGGCTTGCAAATTCCGGTGTACTTCAACGGTGCGAAAATGTTGAGTTCATACGGGCAAGGGCCGCTGACCGATGGCAACGGGCTGTTCCACGCGGTTAGTAGCTACTGCGGTCAGTTTACCGTTGCCTTCACATCCTGTCGGCAAATGATGCCTGACCCCGCTGTGTACGCGCAGTGTCTGCGCGAAAGTTTTAATGAATTACTTAATGCAGCAAACAAAACCGATGGCGGCAAAAAAATATGATGAATTCAGCGCAAGCGAAAATACCATCGCCACACCCGGTGTTTGCACTCTCTGAGATTCCGAGAATGATGGTTGAGGCCTCTCTACTCTGGGGCGCTGCGGGACTCTTACTGCATGCTCCCCGCGGAGACGGGCATGGTGTGATGGTGATGCCGGGATTTTTGGGCAGCGACCGCTATAACGAGCCGCTTATCAAATGGCTCTGTTCTCTCGGCTACGATGCGGTGGGCTGGGGATTGGGAACAAATATGGGCCCCGGTCCCGGTGTGGATCAGGGTTTGTTCGAAAGTCTGGATCGCTTGGCTAACCGGAGTCAGGGTAAGGTGAGTGTCATTGGTCATAGCCTCGGTGGCGTCTATGCCCGGGAATCCGCTCGTTCGGCACCCGATTGGACACGTCAGGTGATTACCCTGGGCAGCCCCGTCAATCACCGCAATACCACGGAAACACCGACATCGAAATTATTCAAGCTGGTCAATAAGGCGGTAGAGCCCGATCATGCGGAACTTGCGGCGGTGCCACCGGTGCCCACTAC
Source organism: Spongiibacteraceae bacterium (assembly GCA_041622815.1). Lineage (GTDB taxonomy): Bacteria > Pseudomonadota > Gammaproteobacteria > Pseudomonadales > Spongiibacteraceae > JBFJYC01. The sequence continues at coordinate 3,521 of JBFJYC010000117.1, forward strand.
ATCCGTTTTTTCTCAGACCGATGGTGTTGTGCACTGGCGCCAGTCTGTGCAATACAGCGGCCATGAAAATACCGAGAATATTGCCGTTGCCGGCAGCCACATGGGTTTAACGCTGAACGCTGCCGTATGGTGGTTACTGGCTGACCGCTTAGCGCAGGCACAGGATAGCTGGATGCCTTTTATTCCTCCGCGCACACATCGCTTTCTGTATAACAATATCGCCGTTTGATTAATTCGCTAGCAGGCCGGTAGCAATACGCTGAAATATTGCTGAGTACGACGCTATCGCTCATGATGAGCCCTTTTCAATAAGGGTCTGTGACCACATGAGCTACGACACACTCAAATATGAAGTCGCCGATAGAATTCTGACGCTGACACTGAATCGCCCGGACGCGCTTAACGCCTTCACCTTGCAGATGGCAAATGAGCTGATTCATGCCTTCAAGCGGGCCAGTGATGATGATGCCGTGCATGCCATTGTTGTTACCGGTGCCGGGCGGGCGTTTTGTGCCGGCATGGATCTCAACGAAGCGGGCAATGTGTTCGGATTGAACGAAACTAAGCAGCCGTCGATGACCGATTTAGACGAGCGTCTGCATGACCCGGATATCGAAAACGGGGTTCGTGATGTCGGCGGTATCGTTTCGCTGGCGATATTCAACTGCAACAAGCCGGTAATCGCTGCCATCAATGGCGCAGCAGTGGGTGTTGGCGCAACAATGACCTGCGCCATGGATATTCGTATCGCCTCTGAAAAGGCCCGCATTGGATTCGTATTCAATAAAATCGGCATAACCCCGGAGGCCTGTTCAACCTGGTTTCTGCCGAGGATAGTCGGCATCTCCCGCGCGCTGGAGTGGGCCTATACCGGTGAAATTCTCAGTGCGGAAGATGCCTGTGCTGCGGGCTTGGTGCGCTCGGTAGAGCAGCCTGAGAATCTATTGGAGACGGCTTACACCATCGCCCGCAAAATCGTCGGCCATAGCCAAGTGTCGATCGCGCTCACCCGGCAAATGATGTACCGCAATTCTGCCGAGCCGCATCCGCTGGCTGCCCACAAGGTAGAGTCTCTGTCGATGTTTTATCAGAGCATCGGGCCGGGCAAGGAGGGCATCGCAGCCTTTCTGGAAAAGCGCGTCCCGGAATTCACTGAAAAAACCGCCGACGGTATGCCGGGCTTCTATCCCTGGTGGAATGACTGATATCGGATGACCACCGATCCGATACATACCGGGCATGTCTATGCGTCTTTTTTGCGCGGCCTGTTGTCCGTTGCCGAAGCCCACGGCTTTGAACCCCGCCAGCTCTGCGCTGAAGCAGGCATCAACCACACGCTGGTGAGCCTGGCTGACGCAAAATTTACCGTGAGCGAGTATTACGCTTTATTCGGTGTTCTCAAGGAAAGGGTCAGAAATCCTGATCTGGGCCTGCTGATCGGCCGCATTTCGCATATGGAGAATATTCATTTTCTGCTCTATATGGCCTGTACCGCACGTAACCTTCGTGAGTGGCTGAACATGATGCCAAGCTTTGGCAAGCTGGCGGGGGATATCGGCGTTGTGCGCGTCGCCCGGGATTCGAAAAACTTTGCCCTGCAGTGGCATCCCTACCGCGCGCCCGATCCGGTGAGATGCAGCGGCACAGATAGTGTACTGGCCACGTCGGTATTACAAATGGGCAGCTTTTGTGTGTTGCCGCTGGAGCCGGTGCGGGTCGATCTGACTTACCCGAAGCCCAAGAATATCGCGGTCCTGGAGTCGATGCTCGGCAAGAATATTCATTTCAATCAACGGGTCAGCGCGCTGCATTACCCGCTAAAAGTACTCGACTACAAAATGGCACCGGTATCCACCCGATTCTATGCCGGTGTCGCCGAAGAGTTTTCGCGAAGATTCAGCGATGCCGGCTCAGTGCAAGATCCTTTCTTTCTGGCACTCTACTCGGCCATTCGCCGCAAGCTGCCGCAGGGTGAATGCTCCATCGAACAGGTTGCAAAGGAATTACACACTTCGAGGCGCACATTGCAGCGCCGTCTCAGTGAGCGCGATACCAATTTTCTGCAGATATTACAGAGCATCAAATACGAGCTGGCCAAGCACTATCTGGAAGACGGCTCGCTCAGCGTAATCGAAATTGCCTTTCTGTTGGGTTACGCCGATCCGTCGACGTTTTCGGCGGCATTCAAAAGCTGGCACGGCAGCACGCCGACCGAATACCGCAAGGCCGCCTGAGCCGTGCCCGTCTGTGGCACAAACTCAATTGGCGGAGGCATCGAATCCAAAGACCGGAAACTTCGCGCTTGACAGCATAGACCCGACATTCAAAGTTCTGTCGTTAGTATGATTTCCGCTTTCATAAAGCCTATAAACATCAACTGAAAAATTGCTATGACTAAGACAACACTTCGTATTGGCGGCGCCAGCGGTTTCTGGGGAGATGCCAGTGGCGCCACCGCGCAGCTGCTCGCCGATGGTGATATCGACTTTATTGTTTACGACTATCTGGCGGAAATAACCATGTCGATTATGGCCCGGGCCCGTCTCAAAGATCCGGGGCAGGGTTATGCCCGCGACTTTGTCAGTGCAGCCATGGCGCCAAACCTGGCGCGCATCGCGGCGCAAGGAGTGCGTATCGTATCCAACGCCGGCGGCGTCAACCCTGAGGCCTGCGCGGCGGCTTTGCGCGCGGAGATTGAGAAACAGTCGCTCGATCTCAAGGTTGCCTGTGTATTGGGAGATGATCTGTTTTCGCAAAAGGAGCAGCTGGCGAAGGCGGATATTGCCGAGATGTTCAGCGGTGGCGAAATGCCGGATCCCGAGAGATTTCTGAGTATCAACGCTTACCTCGGCGCGTTTCCGATTGCCGAGGCGCTCAATCGCGGCGCCGATATTGTGGTTACCGGACGCTGTGTCGACAGCGCGGTGACACTGGGTGCCTGCATTCATCATTTTGACTGGACGCGGCAGGACCATGACCTGTTGGCGATGGGCAGCCTCGCCGGCCACGTGATTGAATGTGGCCCTCAGGCGACCGGCGGCAACTTTACCGACTGGCGGGAAGTCGCCGCTGACATCGATACCGTCGGCTATCCGATCGCCGAAGTGTCCGCCGACGGCAGCTTTATCTGCACCAAACCGGACAATACCGGCGGTCAGGTCAGTATCGGCACTGTCAGCGAACAAATGCTCTACGAGATCGGCGATCCGCAGGCCTATATATTGCCGGACGTGGTCTGTGATTTCTCACAGGTAACGTTGGAGCAACTCGGGGAAGACCGCGTGCGTTTACAGGGGGCCACCGGACTACCGGCGCCTGACACTTACAAAGTTTGCGCGACCTACGCGGATCAGTTCCGGGGCGGCACGGTGATGACTTTTTACGGACGCGACGCGGCTGACCGGGCCCGCGCACTTTGCGAAGCGGCGCTGCGTGCTGCGCGCAAATTGCTGAATGCCTACGGGCTGCCGGATTATTCCGAGACCAGTATCGAAGTGATTGGCGCGGAATCCCACTACGGTGCATTCGCGGCCCGGACACCGGTTCGGGAAGTGGCGGTCAAGCTGGCGGTTAAACACGCGGATGCGGCCGGCGTCGGTATTTTGCTCAAGGAAATGATCGGTCTTGGCCTTGCGACTCCGCCGGGGCTTTGCGGATTTCAGGGCGGGCGCCCGAAACCTTCGCCGGTGGTGCGCCTGTATTCCTTCCTGCATTCGCGTGCGGATCTTCCCGTCACTATTGAAATGGACGGGGAAATCATCAGTTGCGACGAGTCAGCCGGTGAGCATTTTGACGCTGCGGCGATACAACGCCCCGGGTTTAAGTCCGGGGTAACAGATGCCAGTGTTGAAGTTGACCTGATTGATCTAGCCTGGGCACGCAGCGGTGATAAGGGGGATAAAGCCAATATCGGTGTAATCGCAAGAAAGCCCGAATACTTTCCGTATATCGAAGCGTCACTCAGCGCCGACGTCGTACAGCAGCGACTGGCACATTTTATCGACGAAAACTGCGCCGAGCCGGTGGAGCGTTACCTGCTGCCGGGCAGCAACGCCATAAACTTTCTTATTCACGACGTACTCGGCGGCGGCGGTGTGGCCAGTATCCGCAGCGACCCGCAGGCGAAAGGGTATTCACAGCTGATTCTCGAGTGTCCGGTAAAAGTCAGTAAAGCCATCGCGGAGTCGTTGTCATGACTGTATTTCAATCAAAGATTAATACCAGCGCGGACAGTTTTACCAAAAACCGCGCCGATATGTTCGCGCTTATCGGGCGCCTGAACGAGCTCAACGGCCGCGGTGCAATGATCTCGGAAAAGCGCAAGCCGCGATTTGAGTCACGCGGACAACTCACCCCCCGCGAGCGGCTGGCACGCCTGCTCGATCCCGGTATGCCGTTTTTGACGGTAGGCAATCTCGCCGGTTATCTGGTCGATACCGATGACCCCGACAAATCGATCCCGGGTTCGACGGTAATTTCTGGTATCGGTTTTATCTGCGGCGTGCGCTGCATGGTGGTGGCCGATGACAGCGGCATTCAGGCCGGCACCATGACCACCGGTGGTGGCTATCGAATCATGCGCGCCGAGGAAATTGCGCTGCAACAAAAGCTGCCGTTCGTACATCTGGTGGAAAGCGCCGGCGGTGATTTGTTGAATTACACCGTCGAAGCCTTCAGCGATGGCGGCAGGTTATTCGGCAACTTGGCCAGACTTAGCAAAGCAGGCATTCCTGTAATTTCGATACTGCACGGCTCATCTACCGCCGGCGGCGCCTATATGCCCGGGCTCAGTGACTATGTCATTGCGATAAAAGAAAACGGTAAAGCATTCCTCGCCGGGCCGCCCTTACTGAAGGCCGCAACAGGTGAAATAGCCACCGAAGCAGAGCTCGGCGGTGCGGAAATGCACGCCACCGTGTCGGGGCTGGTGGAATATCTCGCCGATGATGACGGCCACGGCATACAGATTTGCCGTGAAGTGGTGAAACGCCTGCAATGGAATGCCGGCTGCGACACGCCGCCGCCACGGGATTTCGCGGAACCGCTGTACGATCCCGACGAAATTGCCGGCGTTATTCCGATCGATTACCGCACGCCTTACGATATGCGTGAGCTGGCCGCACGGCTTGTCGACGGCTCCGATATGCTCGATTTTAAGCCGCGCTTCGGTGTCTCGACAGTGTGTCTGCAAGCCGAAATATTCGGTCAGGCCTGCGGCATAATCGGCAACAACGGGCCGATTGATCCGGAGGGTGCCAACAAGGCAACGCAGTTTTTGCAGCTTGCTGATCAGGCCAATATCCCGATGATATTCCTGCAAAATACCACCGGCTATATCGTCGGCACCAAATCCGAACAGGCCGGCATGATCAAACACGGCTCAAAAATGATTCAGGCGGTGCGAAATTTGTCGGTACCAAGGATTACGTTGATGACCGGTGCCAGCTTCGGGGCCGGCAACTACGGCATGTGTGGCCGCGGCTATGATCCCGATTTTCTTTTTACCTTTCCCAACGCGCGTATGGGTGTGATGGGTGGCGAGCAGGCGGCAAAAACCATGTCGATGGTCGCGCAGGCGCGTGCTGCCGCAGCGGGGCAGGCAGTAGATGAAGCGACGATAAAAGGCCAGGAAGCCTGGCTGGCCAACCATTTTGACAGCCAATCCGATGCCTTCTATACCTCCGGGCATATGCTCGATGACGGCATGATCGACCCCCGCGACGCGCGTAAAACCCTCGGCTTTTTATTGGAAACAGTGTGGGAACGCCGGCACCGGCGGGTCCACGAAAACAGCTTTGGCATCGCAAGATTTTAACGGAGATAACATGCAATTACCTGATACAAGCGCACTGATACTGGAACGGCAGGGCAGCGTGCTGCGCATCTGGCTGAACCGGCCGCAGGCTAAGAATGCGTTAAGCGGCGCTATGGTGGAGGAGCTGTTTGCGGTGCTGGAGGCAGTGCGCGAAGAGCGTAGTATCCGTACGCTGGTGATTCGCGGTAAAGACAGTGTTTTCTGCGCCGGTGCCGATCTCAAGAACACCAAA
>JBFJYC010000118.1:0-9559 GCA_041622815.1 Spongiibacteraceae bacterium
AAAAATGGCCAGAGATGCGCTCACCGAGCACTGGCCGGCGCCGGTGCTGGCGGCCAATCAGAAAGAAATCGAGCAGTGTTATAGCTGGATGCAGGACGTCAAAAAAGGCGATGCCTACACCGTCAGTTGGCATCCGGCGGCGGGCTTTGCGCTGGCCCTGAATGACCAACCGGTAGGCGGCTGGCAAAACCCGGAAGCGGCACAGATAATTCTCAGTATCTGGCTTGGCCAGGCATCCGTCGCCGAATCACAGCGCGACGCGCTGTTGCAGCAGTGGCGCGCATCACTGGCCGGGAAACGCAGTTAGCCGGCCAGTGTTTCAGGGTCCCCGCTAAAACATCGGTGTATCACCCCTATCGGCATAGCTGTTGCTGGGGGATAACCGCTATAATTCGCCGATGAATATCTCCGAATATATGCAGGGTCTCGGCCGTGGGGCCCGCGCCGCGTCGCGGTGTGTCGCCGCGGCGCAAACTGCGACCAAAAACACCGCCTTACTGGAAATCGCCGCCGCGCTGGAACTGGCCCGTGGCGAGCTTGCCGTTGCCAACCAAAAAGATCTCGACGCCGGCGCCGCCAACGGCCTGGAAGCAGCACTGATGGACCGGCTTGAACTGACCCCGGCACGCATCAATACCATGATCGAAGGTCTGCATCAGGTGGCGGCGCTGCCCGATCCGGTCGGTGGCATCACCGATATGAACTACCAGCCCAGCGGCATTCAGGTCGGGCGGATGCGGGTGCCCCTCGGTGTGATCGGAATTATCTATGAGTCGCGCCCCAATGTGACTGTCGAGGCCGCGAGCCTGTGTCTGAAATCCGGCAACGCCTGTATTTTGCGCGGTGGCTCCGAAGCATTGCATTCCAATCAGGCGGTAGCCGCCTGTATCAGTAAGGGGCTGGAAGCTGCCGGTTTGCCCGCGGCGGTGGTGCAAGTTGTGGAAACCGCAGACCGCGCGGCGGTGGGCGAGCTGATTACGCTGTCGGAGTTTGTCGATGTGATTGTGCCCCGTGGCGGAAAAAGCCTGATCGAGCGAATCACCCGGGAGGCGACGATTCCGGTGATCAAGCATCTCGATGGCGTCTGTCATATTTTTATCGACGACGATGCCGATGCCGATAAGGCGATCAGGGTCACCGTCAACGCGAAAACAAGCCGCTACGGCACCTGCTGTACGCTGGAGACCGTGTTGATCAGCGCCGCCCGCGCCACCGATGTGTTGCCGCCTCTGGCTGCGGCGCTGCAGGGGCACGGTGTTGAATTGCGCTGCTGCGAGCGCAGTATCGGATTGGTTAGTGGCGCCGTGCCGGCGACCGAAGCCGACTGGTATGCAGAATATCTGGCGCCGGTATTGGCAGTACACGTTGTCGATGATCTCGATGCGGCGATGGCCCATATCGCGCAGTACGGTTCGGCACATACTGACAGCATCATCACCGAGAACTGGACCCGGGCGCAGCGCTTTCTGCGCGAAGTCGATTCCAGCTCGGTGATGGTCAACGCATCGACGCGTTTTGCTGACGGCTTTGAGTACGGGCTCGGCGCGGAAATCGGGATTTCGACCGACAAACTGCATGCGCGCGGACCGGTTGGTCTCGAGGGACTGACCTCGCAGAAATACATCGTGCTCGGTGACGGCCATATTCGCACGTGAATGTTTCCGGCCCGCTGGTAGCCATCTACGGTGGTACTTTCGACCCTTTTCACAACGGTCATCTCGGTTCAGCGTTGGAGCTATTGGCGCGCCTGCCGCTGAGCGAGGTGCGATTGCTGCCGGCTGCGCGACCACCGTTGCGCGATGTACCGGCGGCGACTGATCTGCAGCGTCTGGCGATGGTCAGCGCGGCGACGGCGGCTTACCCGGGTTTAATTGTCGATGCGCGTGAACTCAGTCGCAGCGGTGAATCCTATACAGTCGACAGCGTGCGCGAGATGCGCAACGCCTGGCCCGATACGCGGTTGGTGCTGGTGTTAGGGACCGACGCTTTTAACAGCATCACCCGCTGGTTTCGGTGGCGGGAGCTGTTGTCTATGTGTGCGGTGCTGGTGATACAGCGCCCCGGTTATGTGTTTGGGCTGCCGGATGCATTGGCGCATAAAACCGCCATTGTTCTCGATGGCGATGAGCAGCGCCTGCAGGACTGCGCCGCCGGCGAGCTATACCGGATAACCTTACAACAATGGCCGCTGTCGGCGACCGACGTGCGGTCGCGGCTTGGCAGCGGTGACGATGTCACCGGTATGTTGCCGGCGGCGGTATACCAATATATTCAAAACCATGACCTCTACCGGTCAACAGGAGCAGTGTGAAGCAACAGCAAACAGCAGAGCAGCTAAAGGACATGTGTGTGGCGGCGCTCGAAGAACTAAAAGCCCGGGATGTGCGGGTTCTCGATGTGCGTGACCGCACCGGTGTCACCGATTTTATGGTGGTCGCCAGCGGCACCTCTAACCGCCATGTGAAGTCACTGGCCGGTAATGTGCAAACCGAGCTCAAAAAATCCGGCATTGCGGTGTACGGGCTCGAAGGCGAGCGCGAAGGTGAGTGGGTACTGGTCGACTTCGGCGATGTGGTTGTGCACGTGATGCTGCCCGAGTCGCGGGAATTTTATGATATCGAGCGTCTGTGGACGGTGGCGCCGGCGGCCGGTGAGGCGGACCAGCCTACGGAATGAAAATTCGCGTGCTCGCTGTCGGAACGCGGATGCCCGGATGGGTAGACCAAGCAGTCGTCGAATATAGCAAGCGGCTGCCGTCGGATATCGAGTTCAGTGTGCAGGAAATTGCCGCCGCACGCCGCGGCAAGGGAACTCACAGCGCGACGGCGATCAAACAGGAGGGCGAGGCGTTGCTTGCGGCAGTCGATAAACGCGAGCATGTCATTGCGCTGGAGGTTAATGGCAAGCCCTTAAGTACGGAAAAGCTCGCCAGCGCACTTGAAGAATGGCGTATGGAAGGGCACTCGGTGAGTTTGCTGGTCGGCGGCGCAGATGGTCTGAGCGATAGCTGCCGCGAACGGGCGGACCGGCAATGGTCGCTGTCGGCGCTGACCTTGCCGCATCCTTTGGTGCGGGTTGTGTTGGCGGAACAGATTTACCGCGCCTGGACCTTGCTGAACAATCACCCCTATCACCGCTAATGGCAAAACGACGCGTACTCAAAGATGCGATCAGCGAACGTCACCTTTACCGGCGTCGCAGCGGTCTGGCGATGTGGTTGGCGATGCTGGCGCTGGGCGGACTGGCTGTGCGTTATGCGACCCTGCAGGTGCTCGACTATGAAATATATAAGGTTCAGTCCGATCGCAACCGCATTCAGCTGCAACCGATACCACCCAAGCGCGGTTTAATCTATGACCGCAACGGCAACTTGCTGGCAGACAATGTCGCGACCTCCAACCTGATGATCGTTAAAGAGCGTGTCGGGCAGGGCAAAGACGGGCTCAACGCAACGATTGCTGAAATCAGAAAGCTGATAGAAGTCGATGATGACGACGTTAAAAATTTTTACCGCTCGCTGAAATCGGCGCGGCCTTATCAGGAAGTGCCGCTGCGGTTCCGTCTCAACGATGAAGAAATGGCGGTGATTGCGGCGAACCGCTACCGTCTGCCGGGCGTGGAAGTACAGGGGCAGTTGGTGCGCCAGTATCCTTATGGGGCGCTGCTGGCGCATGTGCTGGGTTATGTCGGCCGCATCAACAGCCGCGAAACTGAAAATATCGACACGGTGAATTACAGTGGCACCCACCATATCGGTAAAACCGGTATTGAGCAGCGCTACGAAGAATTGCTGCACGGTAAAGTGGGTTATCAGAATGTAGAGACCAATGCCCGCGGCCGTGTGCTGCGCGTGCTTGAGCAACACGACCCGGAGCCCGGCGCAGATATCACACTGCATATTGATGTGGGCCTGCAACAGGTGGCGCAGCAAGCCCTCGGCGAAGAGCGCGGTGCGGTGGTGGTGCTCGATGTACGCAGCGGCGGGGTGCTCGCGCTGGTCAGTGCGCCGACCTATGACGCAAACCTGTTCGTCAACGGCATTAGCCGCAAGGACTACGCGATATTGCGCGAGTCCAAGGATCTGCCGTTGTTTAATCGTGCACTGCAGGGGCAATATCCGCCGGGCTCAACTTTGAAGCCGGTGTTCGGACTTGCCGGTTTGCACTACGGCGTGGTTACCGAGTCCACCACATGGCCGGACCCCGGTTGGTTTAAGCTGCCGAATGATGACCGCCTGTATCGCGACTGGAAACGCTGGGGCCACGGTAGCCGGGTCGGACTGCATCAGGCGATTGCACAATCCTGTGACACCTATTTTTATAATCTGGCTTATCAGCTGGGCATTGATCGCATCTCAGCTTTCGGCAAGGGCTTCGGGCTAGGTGAGCCCACCGGCCTCGATATCGCGCATGAACGCCCCGGCTTGTTGCCGACTCGACTATGGAAGAAAGCTGAGTACGGTGTGCACTGGTATCCCGGTGAGACTCTGAACGTCGGTATCGGGCAGGGCTATATGCTGACTACGCCGATTCAGCTGGCGCTGGCAACCAGTGTGATCGCCAATCGCGGTGCAAGCATGGTGCCGACTTTACTGAAGAAGCTGCAAGACGAAGAAGTGCCGGTTCGGCACCGCGATTTTGTCGAAGCGGACGATCAGCACTGGGACGCAATTCATCAGGCGATGAAGGCGGTGGTGCACAGCAATACTGGCACCGCGCACGGTGTCAGCGAAGGGCTGCAATTCCAAATTGCCGGTAAGACCGGCACCGCGCAGGTCGTCGGTATAGCCGCCGGTGAGGAATACGATTCTGAAGCACTGCTGAAGCGGCAGCGGGATCACGCGCTGTTTGTCGCCTATGCGCCGGCGGAAGATCCGCAGATCGCGGTAGCTGTAATAGTTGAAAACGGCGAAGCGGGCGGTGGTGTCGCGGCACCGGTAGCACGTCAGATAATTGAGGCCTGGCTCAATCCGGTCAAGGTGGCTGCCCGTGAATAACGGAGATTTTGTCCGGCAGATGCCGTCCGGCAGGGCGTCGTTGTACGGCGAGAACAGTTTCTGGAGCCGCATTCATATCGACCCGCAGTTGTTGTTTTTATTGTTGTTGCTTGCCGGCGGCGGTCTGTTTGTCCTCTACAGTGCCAGTGGCGGCAGCACTGCCACAGTGCTGCGGCAGAGCCAGTATATGGTGGTAGCGTTTGCAGCGATGTTCACCATTGCGCAGTTTAATATCGAGCACATTAAACGTTACGCATTTCCGGCCTATCTGGCCGGTGTCGCGCTGCTCGTGGCGGTGGAGTTTTTCGGTGTCGGCGCCAAAGGGGCGACCCGCTGGCTGGAGCTCGGCGGCTTTCGCTTTCAACCCTCAGAGGTGATGAAGGTGGTTATGCCGATGGCGCTGGCCTGGTATCTGGGCACGCATTCGTTGCCACCGGAGCCAAAGCAGGTTGCGGTGAGCTTGCTGATGATTGCCCTGCCGACATTGCTGATTGCCAAGCAGCCGGATTTAGGGACCTCGATTCTGATCGCCGCTTCCGGCATGTTTGTATTATTTCTCGCCGGCTTGAGCTGGCGCTTTATCGCCGGTGGGGCGGCCGCACTCGCGGCGGCAGCCTGGCCGCTGTGGCAGTTTGTTTTGCACGATTATCAGCGCGGGCGGATTTTGACGCTGTTGAACCCGGAACGCGACAAACTCGGTGCGGGTTGGAATATCATTCAATCGAAAACCGCTATCGGCTCAGGCGGTGTCAATGGCAAGGGCTGGCTCGAGGGCACGCAGTCGCATCTGGAATTTCTGCCTGAAAGCCACACTGATTTTATTATTGCGGTACTGGCCGAGGAATTCGGTCTTATCGGCGTACTGGCATTGCTGTTAATCTATGCGCTGATTGTTTTGCGAGGTCTGTGGATCGCCCGGAATGCGCTGCATTGTTTTGGCAGATTATTGGCGGGCAGCATAATTCTCACTTTTTTTGTTTATGTTTTTGTCAATGTCGGCATGGTGTCGGGCCTGTTGCCGGTAGTTGGTGTGCCGCTGCCGTTGGTGAGTCAGGGCGGCACCTCGCTGGTCACGCTACTGGCGGGTTTTGGCATGTTAATGGGCCTGAGTGTTGAACGGCGTCTGGTGCACAATTGAGCTTTAATAATTTTGGTAGATTCTTTTGCGGCAGCCTCATGTTGTTGGCTGCGCTGTCGTCGTATGCGGTTGCCGACTATCGCTCCTCGCCCGCGGCGATAGCGTTTACCGAGGACATGGTGGCGCGCCACGGTATGGATCGCGAGTGGGTGCGGGCGGTTCTCGCCGGCGCCGAGCGCAAGCAAAGTATTATCGATGCGATCTCCCGTCCTGCGGAAAAGGCCTTGGAGTGGAAGGCCTACAAGAAAATATTTTTGCAGCCGGATCGTATTGAGGCGGGCGCTGAGTTCTGGCACCGGCATCGCGATACATTGGCGCGCGCCGAGCAGCGCTTTGGCGTGCCGGCGCGGATTATCGTTGCGATTATCGGCGTGGAAACCAAGTTCGGCCGCATCATGGGCAACTATCGTGTCATCGATGCGCTGGCAACCTTGTCCTTTGACTATCCGCCGCGCAGCAGGTTTTTTACCGGCCAGCTGGAACAATATCTATTGCTGGTGCGGGAACAGGACTTCGACGTGTTCGCGCTGAAAGGCTCCTACGCCGGCGCAATGGGCTTCGGCCAGTTTATTCCCGGCAGTTACCGCCACTATGCGGTGGACTTCGATAATGACGGGGTGGTCGATATTCTGACCAATCCCGTGGATGCCATTGGCAGCGTCGCCAATTATTTTGCCGTGCACGGCTGGCGCAGCGGCGAGCCGGTCGTAACGCGGGGCGTGCGCCTGCGCGATGCCGATACCACGCTGATCAACGACGATCTGAAGCCGGCACATACGCTGGCGCAGTTGCAGCGGCGCGGCTTCGCACCGCTGCAGCGGTTACCGGCTGAAGCGGCGGGCAATGTAGTGGGACTGACCGGCGATGAAGGTGAGGAGTATTGGATCGGACTGCACAACTTTTATGTCATTACCCGTTACAATCACAGCCGTCTTTATGCCATGGCTGTGTGGCAATTGAGTCAATTAATCGGGGATCAATACGAAATATGAGGATTCAGCCTCTCTCTATGCTGTTTGCCGGTCTGCTGATCGGAGGTTGTGCGGTGCAGGTGGCGGATAAAAATGCCGGCACCGATACGGTGAAGCGCCCGGCACTGCCGGAAATCAGCACCGAACCGGTTGATAGTGCGCCGTCCGAAAAGCTTGATCCGGCGACGCTGGTCGACGCCGTACCGCGCTGGGAGCCGATTACCGAAGCGGGCAATACCACGCCCTATACCGTGGACGGTAAAATCTATTATGTAATGCGCGACCGCAGTAATTTTCAGCAGCGCGGCATGGCGTCCTGGTACGGCACCAAGTTTCACGGCCGCGAAACCGCCAACGGTGAATTTTACGATATGTACAAGATGACGGCCGCGCACCGGAATCTGCCGATTCCCAGTTACGTGCGGGTGACCAATCTTGAAAATGCGAAATCGGTGATCGTGCGGATCAATGACCGCGGGCCGTTCCGCTCACACCGCATTATCGATCTGTCTTATGCGGCTGCCGTGAAGCTCGGATTTGCCGACGAGGGCATCGCGTTGGTGAAGCTGGACGTTATCGACATGCCGCCACCCGGTTCGCCTGCGGCGCCGATGGCGCCGGTGTCTCCATCGATGCGCGCGACCACGCCACAGCCGCGGCAACAGTTATCTGCACCGGCACCCGGATCCGTCCCGGCGCCGGCTGCTACCGGTGTGATAAAAGCACCGGCAGCGCCGTCGGTGCGAACAGTCGGTACTTACTACGTGCAGGTGGCGGCGTTTGCGTCGCGGGATGCCGCGGAAAGTCTGCAGCAACAGTTGCATACGAAAACGGGTAGGGAAGTGATGATTCTGACCGGTACGGAACGACCGGCAGTACACAGGGTCAGACTCGGACCGGTGTCGGACCCGGTTGAGGCCAGAGAGTTAATGCGGGATATCGAACGCGATACCGGTATTCTGCCGATTCTGGTCAATGTTAAAGCCGACAGCCACTAGACGGCGCGGCGGATTTACCACTCACAAATTTCAGGGAAGTTTATGTTTAAGCGTATTGCCGCAATTTTGACATTCGCCATCGTCGCCGGTGACCCGGTGCTCGCACAGGAGCCGATGATTCCGGCACCACCTGCGGTCGCGGCTAAGTCCTACTTATTAATGGATGCCAATAGCGGCCGGGTGCTGGTTGAGCACAATACCGACATGCCGCTACCACCCGCGAGCCTGACCAAACTCATGACCAGTTACGTGCTGGCCCATGAACTGGACGCGGGTAATGTCAGCGAGGACGACATGGTCACCATCAGCAAGAACGCCTGGGCACAGAATCCCGTGTTCAAAGGTTCATCACTGATGTGGATTGAGGTCGGTAAACAGGTTTCGCTCGGCGATTTGCATAAGGGTATCGTGATTTCTTCCGGCAACGATGCCAGCGTCGCAGTCGCCGAATACCTGTCCGGCAGTGAGGATGCCTTTGCCGGTATCATGAACGAGCATGCGCGCCGTCTTGGCATGACCTCTACGAACTTCATGAACTCCCACGGCTTGCCGCACCCGGATCATGTCACCACGGCGCGTGATTTGTCATTGCTGGCGCTGGCCATGTTGGAACACCCTGAGCATTACGCGCTCTATAAAGAGCGCTCTTTCACCTATAACGGTATCGAGCAAAGCAACCGCAACCGTTTATTGTGGAAAGACTCATCGGTTGACGGGCTGAAAACCGGTCATACCGAGGAAGCGGGTTATTGTCTGGTGGCGTCGGCTGACCGCGAGGGCATGCGGCTGGTGTCGGTGGTCATGGGCACGAACAGCAAGGGCGCCCGCGAACGCGAAACGCAGAAATTGCTCGCCTATGGGTATCGCTACTATGAAACCCACCTTACCTATCAGGCCGGCGCCGAACTTCAGCAGCATAAGCTGTGGAAGGGCGTTGCCGATGAGGTCTCCTTGGGCATCACCGAAGATGTCTGGCTGACCATCCCGCGTGGCCGTCACGACGATGTCCGCGGAGAATTGATTATCGATAAGGTGCTGATGGCGCCGATCCGCAAGGGTGAGGTGCTGGGTACATTGCAGATTACACTCGATGGCGAAAAGCTCGCCCAGAAGCAGCTGGTGGCCCTAAGGGATGTGGAAGAGGGCAGCTTTTTCCGCCGTATCTGGCACACCGTCGTGTTGTTTGTGCTCGATTTTATCGACCGTTAACTGCTGAAGGTATTGCCGGCTTGTCACAACAGCCCCCGAAAATAGAGTTTCCCTGTCCCTACCCGCTCAAGGTTGTCGGCAACAGCGCCGAGGATTTTTGTGAATACGTGATCAATGTACTGGCTAAGCATGCCGGGCCGATCGATATGAGTACGGTCGAGGAAAAGCCCAGCAGCAAGGGTAACTACACCTCGGTCAGGGTGACGATTACGGCGACGGGTGAGCCGCAGCTGCAGGCGCTGTTCGA
>JBFJYC010000119.1:0-9523 GCA_041622815.1 Spongiibacteraceae bacterium
ATCAATTGCGAGCACACTCGGTTCTGGTCGCGGTATGCATTTTGTATTTTAGCGTTTCTATTCCAGTCAATTTACATTTTGGCCGCCCTGTAGGTGTATCGTTTTGGCCTTATTTCGGCACCATATTCGGGTATGTACTGCCGGTAGCGGCGGCCGTTTTTCTGCCGCTTCATCTGTTGTACATGATGTTGATTACTAAGCCGAAAAGTCCTATTAAGACTGCATTAAAATTCTACAGATCACTCCTTTTTGATACTCGCCGCTGGGCGCGAGCAGTGCCGGCAATCTTGATCGTGATGTTGGCATGGTGCGCCCACGCAGATTTCAAAGTTTTGATTCCGCGGATGAATCCTTACGGCTGGGATGTGGCATTCATGGAGTTGGATCGAAGGATTCATTTTGGCTATGACCCCTGGCGTCTGTTGCAACCGATATTCGGCAGTCCGTTTGCCACGCAGGCAATCAATTTTTGCTACAACGTGTGGTTCTGGGTGTTGTTTATGTTCTGGGTGTCTGCAGGCTGGAGCAAGAGTGACGGTCAGTGGCAGCGACAATACCTGATTAGCTTTCTGCTGACCTGGATTATTGGCGGCACACTCCTAGCAACTCTGTTTTCATCGATGGGCCCGGCTTTTTACGATCTGGTGGATGCCGCCGACAACCCGTTTGCCGATCAAGTCGCCTGGTTGTATGCGATAAATGAAACACACACGCTGTGGTCTCTCAATGCGCAAGAAATGTTGAGAGAGGGCTATTTGGATCCGGCTAATGGAAAGCTATCCGGGATTTCAGCGATGCCCAGTATGCACAATGCGATGAGCACGCTGTTTGTTCTTGCCGCGTTTCGCATCCATCGAGGATTTGGGTACCTAATGCTGGCTTTTCTTGGTGTGATCGTAATTGGTTCGATCCACTTAGCTTGGCACTATGCGATTGATTCCTATGCCGGAATTCTGATTGCCGTTTTTGCTTGGCTCTTGGCAGGGCGTCTAATTGATTGGCAGGACGGGTTTTGGTCGGGCCGAGGGTTGCCGATTTAGCGCCAGTCGTTTACCTCGGCGCGTCTGTTTCAGTCTAATGTCACTGACCTGAGACTTGGTTGCAAAGGGTTCTGCGTCCCAAGCGTTCCTAAATCTAGTGTGTCAAAAAATCATATCAACGTAACAGGGCTTACTCTTATGTCGGAATTTACGGTTTACGGGCGCCCCGGTTGTGGCTACTGCGTGCGTGCGGTGCAGCTGCTGGAGGCGCGTAACTTACCGCTGCGCTATATCGATATCTGGGCGGAAAATATCAGCAAGGCTGACCTCAGCAAGCTGGTGGGTGAAGTCGTGACGACTGTGCCGGTGGTGTTACGTGGCAATGACTATATCGGCGGCTGCACTGATCTGGAGCAGTGGTTGCGGTCGCAACCGACCGCTTAAGCACGACCCGCTAACCGGCGCGTAGTTTTTCCACTTCCGCTTCCAGCGCCTCGATCCGTTTCCGGGTGCGATGCAATACCGCCACCTGCGCGTCGAACTCATCCCGCGGTACCACGTCCATATCTGCCAGTGCGCCCTGTAATAAGGCGCGCAGGTTGCTATCGATCTCTGCCGGTATAGCAGAGGACGCCATCGCCCCCTTCGCCTGTTGAACAAACCGGTCGAGAATATCTGCCGCAGCCATCCGTTTACCCTCAAAAAAACCGCGAGTTTAACCAAATTCACCGGCCTGCGCTTGTTGCGTAAAGCTGTCGCGGTAATACTGCGCGCGGAATTTAAACGGAGAAAACTGCGTGATCAAACTTTCAACATACCCGCTTGCGCTGGCGTTCCTTGCTTTCGGAATGGCCGCAGACGCAAGGGATCTGAATATCGCCGCCGGTGCGACTTACACTATCACTGCCGCTGAAACGGATTTGGTGCTCGACAGTCTGGCCGTGGGTGACAACGCTCGCATTACCTTTGCTGACGGGGTTGAGCAGTGGCGGCTGACTGTGAAGCGGGCGGTGATCGGCCGCGGTGTCACGATTGACGGTCGCGGCAGCAACGGCGCCAATGGCCGCGATGGCATATCCGCTGAAGGTGTGGCGGATGAATGTGAAAACGGCCTGCCCGGCCAGCCCGGTAGCGGTGGTCTTAATGGCGGCGATGCTGTTGCCATCGATTTGCAGCTCGGTATTGCGGCGATCGGCAGTCTGAATGTGCTTGCCGGCGGTGGCAGCGGCGGTATCGGCGGTGCCGGTGGCAACGGTCAGAATGGCGGGCCGCCCGGCTACTGCCGCGGTGGCGACGGTGGCGCGGGTGGCCCCGGTGGTGCCGGTGGCAACGGCGGCCGCGGCGCCAACGTGGCGGTAAATTATTGGGCGGTTGGTGAAGCGCCCGCGGCGGGCAGCTATGACCGCCAGATTAAAGTGCTGGTCGAAGGAGGTAGTGCTGGTGACGGCGGCGTCGGCGGGGTCGGCGGCAAAGGCGCGGAGGGCGCCTACCGCAAGGGTCCGGGCGCACGGCGTTGGCTGGCCGCCGGTGATAACGGTGTCAACGGTAACAACGGCGCCGGCGGCGAACAGGGCCGGGACGGGCAGCTGCGCGTCCAGCAAAGCCTGCAGCAGCGCATCGGTGCAATGGTGAGGGAGGCGACGGCGCAGCAGACACCCGCTGCAGCGCAAAACCGGTCGGCGCCGGACATCGCCGAACTTATGCGCCGAATTGAGGCATTGGAGCGCCGCGTCCGGCAATTGGAGCAGTAATGGTGCATTACGCGCACTATAATGGTGCGTCCGTGTTTGGTCCGGTTCGACTGATCGGGACGGCCCCGGATAGCTGTTTAGGTTCTGGCTTGCGGCCCCATAGGCAATAGTTCCTGGACAAAAAAGCTCATTAAACTAAGGGGTTAGCTGATTTATCTCGATTATTTTCTGGAAATCCCCTGTGTTTTGCCCTAAGTTGGTGTATTAGGCGGATCGTGCACCTCGTGAGCCTCGAGTTGTTAATGGTTTTTCGTCTAATTTTCGAGGTCGATTGCGGTATATGCTTGATTTAAAACAAGATAATAAAGTTGGCATGGCATATGCTAATCATCGGTCAGTAAAACGCGCAACAAAGCGCAATTCGTGTAATCAAAACGTGGAGACTTACTACATGAAATCAATTAAGACTTTAGTGGCGGCGGGTGCAGCTGCAGCGAGCCTTGGCATGACTGCATTGCCAGCGAACGCAGCAGTGGAAGCATCAGTTGGTGCAGCCAGCTTATATCTGTTCCGTGGTCAGGATGCCGGTGGCGGCAGCGCAGCATTATTCGGTGATGTGACTGTCAGCGACAGTGGCTTCTACGCATCTGCCTGGGCGTCCAGCGCCAGCAGCGACAGCGGCAGCGGCGGTGAAGTGGATTTTCTCGCAGGCTATGCGGGTGAGTACGAAGGTGTCTGCTTCGATATCGGTGCGGTTAACTACGTTTATGCCGGTAATGATGGCGCTGACAGCTTTGGTGACTATACAGAAGCCTATCTGGGCCTGAGTTATGGTGACTTCGAAGTCTACTACTACAAAGAAGTTGCTGACGGTAGCGACGAAGGCACTAATGATGGAAGCCATGATTACGAGTACTACACGATCAGCTATACCTATGGCGCGTTCACGCTGCTGGCTGGTAAAGCTGAAGATGCGCAAGAGTCACTCGATCTGGTAGGTGCTGTTAGTGCAACTACGCCGGATAATGAGTACACGCATATTGATCTGACTTGGGCGGCGACTGACAACCTCAGCTTCACTGTCAGCAAAATCGTTGATATCGACGACGACCTGACTCCGGCTGTTGACGGTGCGGTGTTCAATAGCAGCTTTAGTGGTATCGATGATGACGCTATCTGGGTTGTCAACTACACCCTGCCGGTAGACATCAAGTAAGTAGCAGTATCCGGGCGCTGCGCAAGTAGCGCCTTGTAAAACCCGGTAGGCGGCAATCGCCGCCTACTGATTTTCCCCCAACCCAACCGTAGTTCATGCAATTTTGCGTGCAGGGTTTCTGCGCGCCGAAAAAAGGAGATTTAACATGAAATTGATTACGGCCATCGTCAAACCTTTTAAGTTGGACGACGTGCGTGAAGCACTCTCCGACATCGGTGTGCAGGGCATTACTGTCACTGAAGTAAAAGGGTTCGGCAGGCAAAAAGGTCATACAGAGCTTTATCGCGGCGCAGAATATGTTGTCGATTTTCTGCCCAAGGTAAAGATTGAAGTCGCTGTCGCTGAAGCAACGCTTGAGCAGACAATTGAAGCGATCAGTAAAGCCGCCAACACCGGCAAAATCGGTGATGGCAAAATCTTTGTTTCAGCGCTGGAGCAGGTTATTCGAATCCGCACCGGTGAAACAGGTGAGGAGGCCATCTAATCATGGAAACTACTAATCAGATTTTTGAACTGCAGTACGCTATGGACACGTTTTATTTTCTCGTGTGCGGCGCACTGGTTATGTGGATGGCCGCCGGCTTCTCCATGCTCGAGGCCGGACTTGTCCGCTCGAAAAATACGACTGAAATTTTGACTAAAAACGTCGCGCTGTTTGCGGTGTCCTGCATTATGTACCTGGTTTGCGGTTACGCGATTATGTACGGCGGCTCTTACTTCCTGTCCGGTATCGAAGCGGTAGACGCCGATGCTGTGCTGGGTGATTTTGCTGCCCGCGAAGACGGCTTCCGCGGTGGATCGATCTACTCCGGTGCCTCGGACTTCTTCTTCCAGGTTGTGTTTGTTGCAACTGCGATGTCGATTGTCTCCGGTGCGGTAGCCGAGCGTATGAAGCTATGGGCCTTCCTCGCTTTCGCGGTAGTTATGACCGGTTTCATCTACCCGATGGAAGGTGGCTGGACCTGGGGCGGTAACAGCGTCTTCGGTCTGTACAGCCTCGGCGATGACTTCGGCTTCAGCGATTTCGCCGGTTCAGGCATCGTCCACATGGCTGGCGCCGCCGCTGCACTCGCCGGTGTTCTGTTGCTGGGCGCACGTAAAGGCAAGTACACCTCGGACGGCAAGGCCAACGCCATTCCGGGTGCCAACCTGCCGCTGGCGACACTGGGTACTTTCATCCTGTGGATGGGCTGGTTCGGTTTCAACGGCGGCTCGGTGCTTAAGCTGGGCGATATCGCCAATGCCAACTCGGTGGCGATGGTGTTCCTGAATACTAATGCTGCTGCAGCCGGTGGTCTGGTCGCTGCGTTGTTGGCCGCCCGTGCCCTGTTCGGCAAGGCTGATCTGACCATGACGCTGAACGGCGCATTGGCAGGTCTGGTTGCGATTACCGCTGAGCCGTCAACGCCGACTGCACTGCAGGCGACTTTGATCGGTGCTGTCGGTGGCGTGCTGGTGGTGTTCTCTATCCTGTTCCTCGACAAGCTGCGCATCGATGATCCGGTGGGTGCGATCTCAGTACACGGTAGCGTTGGCCTGTTCGGTGTCATGGTTGTGCCTTTTACCAACGACGGCGCCACTTTTGTCGGCCAGGCTGTTGGCGCTGCCACGATCTTTGGCTGGGTGTTTGGCGCCTCGCTGGTCGTCTGGATGGTGCTCAAGCTGGTGATGGGTATCCGCGTCTCTGAAGAAGAGGAGTACGAGGGTGTGGATCTTTCCGAGTGTGGTATGGAAGCCTACCCCGAGTTCACCAACAACTAAGCTGTATGCTTATCCCCCGGGGCGCTTCGGCGCCCCTTTTTTTTGTCTGTGATTTATGGCGCGGGCGCGCGGCGCGCAGCAGATGCTTGCGTAAAGCGGTGCGGCGAGGTACTTTGGCGCGGCTAAATTTGTCAATAACACTAGGCCGGAGACTAATAAAATGAAGTTGATTACCGCAATTATTAAGCCTTTCAAGCTTGATGACGTCCGTGCGGCGCTGTCTGAAATCGGGGTGCAGGGCATTACTGCGACCGAAGTAAAAGGCTTTGGGCGGCAAAAAGGGCATACCGAGCTCTATCGCGGTGCTGAATATGTGGTCGATTTTCTGCCGAAAGTGAAGCTGGAGATTGCAGCCGCCGACGGGCAGGTTGATGCAGTGATCGAAGCGATTACCAATGCCGCCAATACCGGTAAGATCGGTGACGGTAAAATCTTCGTGTCGCAGCTGGAGCAGGTGATTCGCATCCGTACCGGTGAAACCGGCGAAGAAGCTATCTAAGGCTCGTCTACCCGCGCGATCGACCTGATCAGCGCGGGCAATTCTCTCCAATCCCTGAACACCGGCGGCGAATTTTCGTCGCGCCAGTTGTCCTCTCCGAGCAGGGCCGCTTGCAGCGTGTGCATGCCGAGCGCGGCAGCGGGCTCGTGGTCGTTCTTAAAGTCATCGCCGATGTGAATACTTTGATGAGGGGCAACGCCGGCGTAGCCCAGTGCTGCCAGGAACATATCCGGTGCCGGTTTGGCGGCACCGATTTCCTCGGCGCGGATCGCGTGATCGAAGTGGCGCCCGGCGTCGGTATTAAAGACATTCGCATTGCCGTTGGTGAGCGCCACCAGCGTAAAGTCTCCGGCAAGCTCCGCCATCGCTTCTTCGACGCCGTCAAACAGCACAATATCTTCCCGGTGATGCTGAAACACATCGAAGGAGCGCTGTGCTAAATCAGCCGCGGTGTCGCGGTCGTAACCGCATTCCTGCAGCAGTAATTCGAGTGAGCGAATTCGCCAGCGGCTGATGAAGTGAACCAGTTCGGGTTCCTGTCTAATCAGGTCGATGCGTTTGCGGCGGATTTGTTCGGTGCTAAAGCGCTCTGCAACTTCGGGTGCCTGTTCAAACAACCACTGCAGGCCTTCGGTTTCGGCACGGATAATCACCGGGTCGGTATGCCACAGCGTGTTATCCAGATCGAAGGTCAGTAGCTTAATCACTTTGCTGCGCCGTAAAACTACTGCATCGCGCCGAACACTTTTTTCAACAAGTCGGTGCTGCGCTGGGCAGGGTTGGCGCGGATTTTCTGTTCTTCCAAGGCGAGTTTGGAAAAGGCGCCGGACAGCGTCTCACTGGTGACATAGCTGTCGATATCAGCTGTGTCCTCCGGTACCACCAGACCGAGCAGGCCAAAGCGGTCGATGCTGCGCGCGGTGTTGAGCAGTGCCTGATAGTAGCTGTTGACGTTGCTGGCCTGCATCGCTTCATTGACCAGAGGCATGATGCGTTCGGTCAGTTGCACTGTGGTGTTTTTACGAAAGTATTCGGTGGCCGCGTTGTCCGGCCCTTTAAGAATTTCGACGGCATCCTCCAGCTTCATATTGCTGATCGCGTCGGTAAACACCGGTAGCGCTTCCTTGACGGCACTCTCGGCCGCGCTATTCATGCTCTGCTCGAACTGATCGACGAGCCCGCTCTGGCCAACCTTGCGCAGTCCCGAAGCGAGGGTTTGTAGCTGTTCCGGTACCGCGATCCGGATCAGCTCGTCGCTGGCGAAGCCGCCGGGTTTGCCAATTTGCGAAATCGCACGGTCAGCGCCGACAGATAGTGCCTGTTTCAGACCGTTGACCATTTCGGTCTGTGTCAAAGCGCCTGGTAACGATGCGGGGCCGGCTTGCCCGGTGGTGTCAGGAGTCTTGACGACGTCGCCCGCTTTTTTGATCCAGTCAAAGAGGCCGGCCTCGGCTGTGGTCGCCATGGCGAAGACGGTCATTGCCGCGAGGATAGATTTGGCTTGCATAAGGATGCTCTCCGTGGGGCTATTCAGGTGCCGCGATGTGCGGGTAGCCGCCAGTTAAACACAATTGCGCCGGCGCGCATCAGAAAAGCCACGCATACGGCAATGGTAAATGCCAGCGGACGTCCCAGTTCGAGCGCGCTCAATCCCAACAGTGCGGCGCCGCCGATCAGGGTCGGTGTTACGTAGATTTCCTGACCCAGTAGCAGCGGATCCCGGTTCAGAATCACATCGCGCATCAGTGAGGCAAAGGTCGCTGTAATCGTGCCCATAACGATACAGACCAGCGGATCCAGTCCGATCGCCGCCGCCTTGCTGGCGCCGAGCACCGAGAAAATCGCGACGCCGGCGGCATCGAGCCAGAGCATAGTGGGTTGGGCGTTGTTAAGCGGGTTGACTAAGAACCATGCCGCAATACCGGCCGCGCTGCACAGGTAGAGATACTCGGGAGCTGCAATCCAGAACACCGGCGCGCCGATCAGTAAGTCGCGCAGCGTACCGCCGCCGGTGCCGATAATCACCGCAAAAAAAACGAAGCCGAGAATATCGAGCTGCTTCTCGGCGGCGGCGAGAGCGCCGGTCAACGCGAAAACGAAAACGCCGACGAGGCTGGTGAAATAGATAATACTGTCGAAATGCATTGCTTCAGTCCGCGGCGGCGATGACCTGTAAAAAAGCTTCGCCGAATTTTTCCAGTTTACTGGCACCGACGCCACTGATGTCGAGCATTTGCTGCGGATTTTGCGGCCGGTATTCCATCATCTGCATCAGCGTGGCGTCATGAAAGATGACGTAGGGTGGTACGCCGAATTCGTCGGCGAGTTGCTTGCGGCATTCGCGCAGCGCATCCCACAGTGCGTTGTCAGACGGTGTCACTCCCGATGATGTTTTTCGCGGCTTGCGTTGCCGGGTGGCCTTCACTTCGCGGCGCAGGCTGATGGTTTCCTCACCACGCAGCAGCGCGCGTGATTTGTCAGTCAGCTTCAGCGCGCCGTAGCCGTCAACATCGACCGCAATATAAGCCCGCGCGACCAGTTGCCGGTACACCGACCGCCACTGGCCGGTGTCGAGGTCGCTGCCGATGCCGTAGGTACTGAGCGCGCTGTGATTAAACTGCTCAATCTTTGCGTTCTCGGCACCGCGCAACACATCGGTCAAATGGGCTACGCCGAAACGCTGGCCGGTGCGATAAATGCAGGAAAGCGCTTTGCGGGCGGCGTCGGTGCCGTCCCAGATTTCGGCCGGGCTCAGGCAGCTGTCGCAGTTGCCGCAGGGCTGTTCACGGGTTTCACCGAAATAGGCTAGCAATACCTGCCGGCGGCAACTGGTGACCTCGCACAAACCGAGCATGGCGTCGAGCTTGTGGTGTTCGGCGCGCTTGAATTCTTCACTGCCTTCCGAGCCGGACATCATCTGCTTTAGCTTGATGACGTCTTCGATACCGTACGCCATCCACGCGGTGGCGGGTGCGCCGTCGCGGCCGGCGCGGCCGGTCTCCTGATAGTACGCCTCGACACTTTTCGGCAGGTCCAGATGGGCGACAAAGCGGACATCGGGTTTGTCGATGCCCATGCCGAAGGCGATGGTCGCGACGATGACAACGCCGTCTTCGCGCAGAAACCGTTGCTGGTTGCGCTGCCGGATCTCGGCAGACAAGCCGGCGTGATAGGGCAGTGCGGTGATGTCGTGGCCACAGAGGAACGCCGCGGTCGCCTCGGTTTTCTTGCGCGACAGGCAGTAGACTATGCCCGCGTCGCCGCTGTGCTCCTGTTTTAAAAAGCGCAATAACTGCTGGCGCGGGTTATCCTTTTGGGTAATACGGTACTGAATATTGGGCCGGTCAAAGCCACTCACAAAATGGCGCGCGCCTTC
>JBFJYC010000120.1:0-9463 GCA_041622815.1 Spongiibacteraceae bacterium
AAAAAAGGGCGCCGGAGGCGCCCTTTTTATCAGTCTTTTTTCGACAACTTCTCTTTGATGCGGGCGGCCCGTCCGCTGAGCTCGCGCAGATAGTAGAGCTTAGCCTGGCGGACATCGCCGCGGCGCTTCACTTCAACACTGTCCACAATCGGACTGTGGGTCTGAAAACTACGCTCGACACCAACACCATGGCTGATTTTGCGAACCGTGAATGCAGAGTTCAGGCCGCGGTTGCGCATACCGATTACGACGCCTTCAAACGCCTGCAGACGTTCGCGGGTACCTTCCTTGACCTTAACCTGTACAACGACAGTGTCGCCGGGGCCGAACTCGGGCAGGTCGCTGCGTACCTGCTCTTCTTCGATCGCACTGATGATCTTGTTTCTGTTGCCCATTTCCCTATTCCTCGTTCGCAGCAGCCTCACGGCTGGCTTGGTCTGTCTCAGATTGAATCAGCTGTTGCATGATTCCGTTTAAATTCTTCCAGCAGTGTCGCCTCTTCTTCAGACAACAGCCGCTGTTCTATCAACTCCGGTCGCCGCAACCAGGTCCTGCCCAGCGCCTGTTGCAACCGCCACCGCCGTATCGCCTCATGATCACCACTGAGCAATACATCCGGTACCGTTTTATCACGATACTGCTCCGGCCGTGTGTAATGCGGACAATCCAGCAAGCCGTCGCTGAAGCTGTCCTGCTGCGCCGAATCATCGTGGCCCAGCACCCCCGGCAGTAATCTCGCCATACCGTCGATCAACACCATCGCGGCCAGCTCGCCGCCGCTGAGCACATAATCGCCCACCGACAACTCTTCATCTACAAACTCGTCGACAAAACGCTCATCGATACCCTCGTAGCGCCCCGCCAGCAATATCCGGTTCTCACCGCACATCGCCTGTAACTTCTGCTGGGTTAACGGCTCGCCCTGCGGACTCAGGTGCACCACCCGCGCCTGCGCCAGCTCGGCTTTTGCCGCAGCGACTGCTGCACGAAGCGGCTCTGCCATCATTACCATACCGGGGCCACCGCCGTAAGGCCGGTCGTCCACTGTGCGGTGACGGTCCGCGGTGAAATCCCGCGGGTTCCAGCACTGCACATCCAGATTGCCTTCTCTGACTGCACGCCCGGTCACACCGAACTCAGTCACTGCTGTCAGCATTTCGGGGAATAAGGTGATCACGCCGATGCGCATATCGTTATTCCACTTAAAACTCAGGGTCCCACTGCACCCTGATCTCGCCCTTGTCGACATCGACATCCGTCACATAACTGCCGGGTGCCCAGGGCACTAATCTTTCGCGCTGATCGATGCTCGCCGCTGTCGGCCGCACCACCATCACGTCGTTGGCACCGGTGGCCATCATCTGTGCCACTTCACCCAGTAACTGCGGCTCGCCGGTGAAATCCGTCACCACGCTCAAGCCTATTAACTGGTGCCAGTAAAACTCCCCGCTATCCAACTCAGGTAACCCGGCTTTGGCGATGCCGAGCTCTGCGCCACGGTATGCCAATGCCTGATCGCGGTCATCCACACCCGCGATATGCGCGACTATCGATTTGCCCTGAGGCTTGATCTCGTCAAATTCAAATTCCTGCCAACCGTCGCCGCGGTTGCACAGGCAGCGAAGATACTCGCTGATATTGTCCCGGGGTTCGGTAAAGCTCAGCAGCTTGACCCAACCCTTGATGCCCCAGGGACCGGCGATGGTGCCGATGACTACAACGTCGTCACTCACTTACCGATTCCCGTCAGCGTACCGTCCTGCCGGGCCAGACGCCCGGCAGAAAGAGATGCTTAAGCGGCGACCTGGGCGGCAGCTTTGTGCTGCTCAACCAAAGTCGCGACGCGGCCTGACAGCTGGGCGCCCTGCGAAACCCAATGCGCCACGCGCTCCTGGTCGATACGCAGTGTTTCTTCCTGACCACGCGCCTGCGGGTTAAAAAAGCCGATGCGCTCGATGTAGCGGCCGTCGCGTGCATTGCGACGATCCGTCACGGTCAGATGATAGAAAGGACGCTTTTTAGAGCCGCCACGTGACAAACGAATAATTACCATGTTCTCAAAATCCTGAATTTTCCAGTGCGCTCAACAACTTGGCGCTAACCCGGACAACAGAGTTATCGACCGGAGCCCGGATAAAGGCGGCGCATTCTACGTGAATCCGAAAGCGGATGGAATCTGTTTACAGAGTTTTTTACGACTCTTTGGCGCTAAAAATCAGGCCTGAAGCGGTATTAGCGGGGCCGGCCCATCCCCGGCGGCATCCCGCCACCGGGCATCATGCCGCCCATACCCCGCATCATATTCTCCATGCCGCCCTTTTTGCCCATTTTCTTCATCATTTTCGCCATCATCTTGTGCTGCTTGATAAGGCGGTTCAGATCCTGAATCTGGGTGCCGGAACCGACGGTAATGCGCTTTTTGCGGGAGCCGTTGAGAATTTCGGGGTTGCGGCGCTCCGCCGGGGTCATCGAATTGATCAATGCCTCCATACGGGCGAAATTTTTGTTGTCGATCTGGCCCTGTGCTGCCTGCGCGACATTGCCCATACCCGGCATTTTGTCGAGCATCCCGGCGATACCGCCCATGTTCTGCATCTGCTGAAGCTGGTCGCGCAAATCTTCCAGATCAAACCGCTTGCCTTTTTTGATCTTGTTGGCGAGGCGGTCGGCCTTTTTCTTGTCGAGTTTCTGCTCCGCTTCCTCGATCAGCGACAGCACGTCGCCCATGCCGAGGATGCGCGAGGCAATCCGGTCGGGGTGGAACGGGTCGAGCGCGGTGGTTTTTTCGCCGACACCGAGGAATTTGATCGGCTTGCCGGTGATATGACGCACGGAAAGCGCCGCACCGCCGCGGGTGTCGGCATCGACCTTGGTCAGCACCACACCGGTCAGCGGCAGTGCATCACCGAAGGCTTTGGCGGTATTAGCCGCGTCCTGACCGCTCATCGCATCAACCACGAACAGGGTTTCCGCCGGTTGCGCGGTGGCGTGGATGTCTTTGATCTCCGCCATCATTTCGGCATCGATCGCGAGCCGGCCCGCGGTATCGACAATCAGCACATCGGCAAACTTCAGCTTGGCTTCTTTTAGCGCCGCTTTAACAATATCCACCGGTTTCTGGCTGATATCGCTGGGGAAGAAGGCCACCCCAACCTCCGCCGACAGGGTTTGCAGCTGAGTAATTGCGGCCGGGCGATAGACATCGGCACTCACCATCATCACCGATTTCTTATCGCGCTCTTTTAGCAGCCGCGCGAGCTTGGCCGCGGTCGTGGTTTTACCGGCGCCCTGCAGGCCCGCCATCAGAATGACCGCCGGCGGCTGGGTCGCCAGATTCAACTGGGCGTTGCTCTCGCCCATAATCCGTTCCAGCTCCTGCTGGACGATTTTAATGAACTGCTGGCCCGGATTCAGGCTCTGGCTGACTTCCTGGCCGACCGCTCTGGCCTTC
This sequence comes from Spongiibacteraceae bacterium, assembly GCA_041622815.1. Classification (GTDB taxonomy): domain Bacteria; phylum Pseudomonadota; class Gammaproteobacteria; order Pseudomonadales; family Spongiibacteraceae; genus JBFJYC01. The sequence continues at coordinate 3,452 of JBFJYC010000120.1, forward strand.
ACTGCCTCGACAAAATCTTTCACTACCGGCAGCGCGACATCCGCCTCGAGCATTGCGGCGCGCACATCGCGCATCGCATCGGCTATATTGTCTTCGCTGAGACGTGCCTGACCGGAAATACGGCGCAGACTTTGGGACAGGCGATCAGAGAGAGTTTCAAACATAATTCAGGGCACTTACACTTTTGCTTTGCCGAAACGGGCGCAGCAGTATACCGGAGAGAGTCACCAAGTTGGGATCTGACATGCATACCCTGATGAGTTGCCTGGCCATCGCGCTATATCTATCCGCCGCGATCCTGCAGTGGCGCGCTATGCGGGCACCCGCTGACAGCGCGCCGGCGGGCGCCGGGCCGCTGTTGCTGCTCAGTATTGCCGCGGTCGGAGCCCACGGTATTGCCGCATTTACCGGCGCGATCGCGGAAAATGGCCTCTACCTCGGCCTGTTGCCGATGATTTCGATGATTATGTGGTTCGTCGCCACTTTGACAGTATTCCGCAGCCTGCACGCACCGATCGCGAGCCTGCAGCTGATGGTATTGATCGCTGCGGCGGCCATTGTCGGGATTGTGACGATCGCCGCACCGGGCCCGGCACAACCGCAACAGGTCGCGCCGGGCTTATTCGCCCACATCGTGCTCTCGGTGTTGGCCTATAGCGTGCTGACCATTGCCGCATTGCAGGCGGTCGCCCTGTCGCTGCAGGAGTCACGCCTGCGTGAACACCGCTTCGGTGCCGTGCTGAACTCGCTGCCGCCGCTACAGACCATGGATAGCATGCTATTCGAGATGATCAGCGTCGGCTTTGTACTGCTGTCGCTGGCGGTTGCCGCGGGCGCGCTGTATATCGAAGACTTTTTCGGCCAGCATCTGGCGCATAAAACCGTATTTTCCATGGCCGCCTGGGCAATGTTCGGCACCCTGCTTATCGGCCGCCGCCGCCACGGCTGGCGTGCCGGCACCGCCGTGCGCTGGACGCTGTGGGGCTTCGGCTTTCTATTGCTGGCTTACGTCGGCAGCCAGTGGGTACTGGAATTTCTGGTCGGCGACACCAATCCCGGCCGCTGAGCTTAGGCTTGCATGGGTTTGCGCGATTGCGGCCTTGCCACTGCAGCCCTTTTTCTTCAAGATTGGCCGCCCTGACCTGCCGGAGTTTCCCGTTTCTTGGAAGAACCCACGTCGATAGGCCTGCTTTTGGGCGTAGTCGCTGTCCTGATTTTGCTGTCCGGATTTTTCTCCAGTTCTGAAACCGGCATGATGGCGCTCAACCGCTACCGGTTGAAGCACCTCGCAAAAACCAAGCACCGCGGCGCCCGCCTCTCAGCAAAACTGCTGGAAGAGCCCGAAAGCCTTATATCTCTGATTCTGATTGGCAATAATCTGGTCAATATCGCCGCCTCGTCGATCGCGACCGTGATCGCTATTCGCCTGTTGGGTGAAGGCGGTATCTGGGTGGCCACGCTGGTGCTGACGCTGGTGGTATTGCTGTTCGCCGAAATCATGCCCAAGACCATCGCCGCCTACCATCCGGAACGCGTCGCCTTCACCTTCGCCCACGTACTGTATCCCCTCAGAAAGCTGATGACGCCTGTGATCTGGGTGGTGAACGGGTTTACGCACTTTATGCTGCGCCTTACCGGCGTTGAGTCCGGCGGCGATGACCACCTCAGTCAGGACGAGCTGCGCACCATCCTCGGCGAATCCGGACACCTTATTCCCAAGCGGCACCGTAAAATGCTGCTCAATATTCTGGATCTGGAACAGGTGACCGTTGAAGACATCATGATTCCCCGCTCCGAGGTGTTCGGAGTCGATCTTGAAATGGACGCGGCGGACATTATCGACGCCTTCCGCAATGCCGACTACACCCGAATTCCGGTGTACGAAGGCGAACTGAACAATATCATCGGTGTGCTGCACCAACGCGACATCAACGCTAATATCGCCAGCGACGGCAGCATCGACAAAACCAAGCTACTCGCCTCCGTGCGCAAGCCCTACTTTATTCCCGAGGGCACGCCGCTCAATACCCAGTTGTTTAACTTCCAGAAGCACAAGCGCCGGATGGGCGTTGTCGTCGATGAGTACGGCATTATGCAGGGTATCGTGACGCTGGAAGACTTACTGGAAGAGATTGTTGGCGAGTTCACGTCAAATATCGCCGATCTCGATAAGGACATCGAGAAGCAGCCTGACGGGACATACCTGATTGACGGCACCGCCACTATCCGCGAGATTAACCGCGCGCTGGACTGGCATTTGCCGACCGACGGACCAAAAACCCTCAACGGCCTACTGGTGGAAGAGCTGGAATCCATCCCCGAGGCCATGGTCGGCCTCGCGGTGGGTCGCTACCGCTTTGAAATTGTGGATGTAAAAGACAATCTGATTCAGCACGCCCGCGCCTTTGACTCGAAGGCGCGCAAGCGCTAACCAAGGAGAGTAGTTATGGATTTAATGGAAACTGCAGTAAAAATGCTCGGCGACAAGTTTGGCGGTCAGGCCGATATGAGCGCGCTGCCCGGCGCACTGAGCAGCCTCCTCGGCAGCAATGGCGGCGAACTGGATATCGCGGGGCTGGTCGCTAAGTTTGCCGGTGCCGGTGGCCTGCAAAGCGCCGTATCGTCATGGCTGGGCAACGGTAGCAACGAAGGTATTTCTGCCGACAAGATTAAGGATATCTTCGGTGGCGGCGCGGTTGAAGAGTTCGCCGGCAAAGTCGGTGTGAGCCCGGATCAGGCGAGTTCAGGGCTGGCGGATGTGCTGCCGGGCCTGATCGATAAATTCAGCGACGGCGGTTCACTGCTGGGCGGTTTGGGCGGTGCGGGAGACTTGTTGGAAAAAGCCGGCGGCGCTGGCGGCCTGCTCGGTATGGCAAAGGGTTTATTCGGAAAGAAATAAAACCCGCTTAGAAATGAATGCCACCGGCCGCGCCATGCGGGCCGGTGAACAACCTCAACTCAGATTTTGGCAAATGCCGCGTCGAAGTCTTTTGCTGCAGCGTCAGTAAACTCGAAGTTGCCACGGATATACTTCAATGTAGCCTTCTCAATGGCGGTGATCCCGGGGCCATCATTCGCAGACTTAAAAATATCTTTCACTTCGTCCTTTGACAATTTGCCTTCGCCTTTGCCAGTGGTGTGCTTCTTGGCAAGTTCTAACAATTCTTTTTCGTACTTGTTTCCGTCGATGGTCACATACGCCATTACTGTATCTCCTGAGTCTTTGATTTGAGAGTGCGGTCTGCGTAATGCCCGGCTCGCAGTAAGGCTGGTTCCGCGGCGGCGATACTACCGCTGAAACGGTTATTTGCCAAAGTGGGGAATACTTACATGAGCTAGCTCCAGTTGTAGTGATCACTCACCCGCTGATTGCAGCGCTTGATGACTTCACGCTTATCCGCCGGTGAGTAGCCGATCCAGGCCGCGATCTCATCGGCGCTGCGAAAGCAGCCCATGCAGATATCCGCTTCGTCCAGCACGCAGACCGAGATACAGGGCGACGGCGGCTCGTAGTCCGGCGCCTGCGTATCAGCCAACGTCCACCGCCTTCAGGGTACCGGCAAAACGCGCGCTGTTGTCCATATAGACCTGACTGTTGATTTTGAGCACCGCGCGGCTGTCATCGTCGAGCGTGCGTTTAATTTTGCCGGGCGAGCCCAATACCATCGAGCCGTCCGGCACTTCCATGCCCTCGGTGACCAGCGCATTGGCGCCGATCAGGCAGCCGCTGCCGATTTTGGCGCCGTTAAGCACGACCGCGTTGATACCGATCAAGGTCCCGTCACCAATCGTGCAGCCGTGTAACATGACCTTGTGACCTATAGTGCAGTCTGCGCCGATAGTCAGCGGGTAGCCGGGGTCGGTGTGCAAAACCGAGCCGTCCTGAATATTGCTGCGCTCGCCGATGGTAATGCGCTCGTTGTCGCCGCGAATCACCGCATTGAACCAGACGCTGGACTTGTCTTTTAACAACACATTGCCGACCACCGCCGCGTTGGGCGCGACAAAATGCCCCTCGCCCTCCAGTTCCGGTTGATTACCTTCGAGTGCATAGAACATGGTTCTCTCCTTAAATTCGGTGTTTATCGACCGCCACCGGCAGGTCGGCATCAAAAAACGTATTCGCCATATCCGCAATAATCAGCGCGGTCATACCCCAGATCACAAATTCTTTGTAATGGTAGCTGGCAATCGTGATATCCCTGCCCTCGTGACGGAAATGCTCCACTTTCAGATGACGGGGATCACATAGAAAAGCCAATGGTACCTTGAAGGCGGCATCCAGTTCGCTGCGATTGAGTCTGAGTTGTACTTCCGGTTCGATCAAACCGACCCAGGGCGTAACCCGGATATCCGTTTTCGACAGGCGCTGGCGCAGGCGGCCCAGCGTCTCGAACTTTGACGCCGGCAGACCGACCTCCTCCTCCATTTCCCGCATCGCGGTATGCAAGGAATCACAATCTTCCGGGTCGCACATGCCGCCCGGAAACGCGACCTCACCCTTGTGCAGGCGCAACTGCATCGAGCGCCGTGTCAGCAGTATTTCAGGATCTCTGCGGCAGCGGGTCACCGGCACTGCTACCGAGGCATCGCGATAGTCGCCGGGAATATCGGTGGGCTGATAGTGCTTGAGCTGATCGCGCAGTTGATGAATCACAAGGCAGAGATATCCCGCAGTGCGAAAACGTCTATCGCCGGTTCTTCATAGGGATGCGCAGCTCTTAACGCCGCCACCACAGTGGGCAACTCGGCATCACCACACAACACCTCAACTTTATATTCGGTGACATATTCCAGCTGATCCTGCGCGCCGATCGCCGGGTTACTGCCCGCCAGCGGGCGGAACTGGCCGGTGCCTGCGGTCTGCCAGCAACACTGGTCATAATTGCCCTGACGGCCGGCACCGGCGTCAAAAACCGCTTGTTTTACCGCGTTGAGTGCATCCGACGGCACATAAAAACAAAGCTTATTCATCGCCCCGCCATCCCGCCCGGGTTGTATCAGCAAAGGCGCTGAGCGTACCGGTCTCGATCGCCTGACGGATACCCGCCATCAGGTGCTGATAATAGTGAATATTGTGAATGGTGTTGAGCTGCGCGCCGAGCATCTCACCGCATTTATCCAGATGATGCAGATAGGCGCGGCTGAAATTTTCGCAGGTATAACAGCTGCAGTCCGCGTCTACTGCGGTGGTATCGCGTTTGAAGCGCGAGTTGCGCAAACGCAATACCCCCTTGCTGGTAAACAGATGCGCGTTGCGGGCATTGCGCGTTGGCATTACGCAGTCGAACATATCGACACCGCGCAGCACCGCATCAAGCAGGTCTTCGGGGGTGCCGACACCCATCAAATAGCGCGGCCGGTCGGCGGGCATGTGCGGGCACAGCCCGTCCAGCACCTTCAGCATTTCTTCTTTGGGCTCACCCACCGACAGCCCGCCGATGGCATAACCGTCGAAGCCGATATCGGCGAGCCCGTTCAGCGACTCCAGTCGCAAATCCGGATACATGCCACCCTGCACGATGCCAAATAGCGCCGACTTACTATCGCCGTGCGCGATTTTACTGCGCGCCGCCCAGCGCAATGACAATTCCATGCTCTCCCGCGCCTGTTCTTCGGTCGCCGGCCAGGGCGTGCATTCATCGAATATCATCACGATGTCGGAACCGAGCGATTTCTGCACCGCCATCGAGCGCTCCGGATCCAGCTCTACCGGGCTGCCGTCGATCGGTGATTTAAACTTCACCGACTGCTCGCTGATTTTGCGCAGATCGCCCAGGCTCCAGACCTGAAACCCACCGCTGTCGGTGAGAATCGGGCCTTTCCAGCCGCAGAAATCATGCAGATCGCCGTGGGCCTCAATCACCTCGGTGCCGGGACGTAACATCAGGTGGAAGGTGTTGCCCAGAATAATTTGTGCGCCGGTCTCCTCAATTGCGGCCGGCGATAACCCCTTCACGCTGCCGTAGGTGCCCACCGGCATAAATGCGGGGGTATCGACCACGCCACGGG